>PEUI01000167.1:0-3681 GCA_002785585.1 Lysobacterales bacterium CG02_land_8_20_14_3_00_62_12 | reverse complement strand
CAGCGCGACCGGCGCCACTGGGCTACGGGCCACTGGCGCCGGTGCGTGACGAGGTGTCGGGCGAGTTCTTGTTGAGGCTGCCAGCAGGGTTTCGTTACCGCAGTCTGGGTTGGACCGGCACCGCATTGCGCGATGGGTCGATTACGCCCAGCGCCCACGATGGCATGGGCATTGTCGCCGCGCAGGGCGCGCGGCTGACACTGGTGCGCAACCACGAATTGACCACCACCAGCGGTGCCTTTGGTCCCGACTGGCTGAGGTACGATCCGGCGGCATCCGCCGGTGCGATTGCTTTTGAGTTTGATACCAAGACCGGGGTCGCGAGTGATTTTCGTGCGGTGCTGACCGGCACCATGCAGAATTGTTCGGGCGGTATCACCCCATGGGGTACCTGGTTGTCGTGTGAAGAATTGGTGTTCGATCCGGAACTTGGGCTGGATGATCTGGGGCGGCCGCAGGAACGGCTAAAGCGCCCGCATGGTTTTGTGTTCGAGGTGGATCCGTCCGGCCTGGTCGCGCCGCAAAGGCTCAGTGGCATGGGCGCTTTCAAGCATGAAGCGGCGGCCGTGCATGCCTTGACCGGCATCGTTTATCTGACCGAGGATTACCATCAGACCGCCGGTTTCTATCGCTATCTGCCAACGACGCCGGGGCAACTCGCCCGCGGTGGTCGCCTGCAGATGTTGGCGGTCAAGGGTCAGCCGCACCTGCTGAGTGGTTTGCATTCCGGTCAAAGTTTCGACACCCACTGGGTGGATATCGACGAGCCGACACGGCTCCGCGATCAACAAGGTCGCGTCGGTCTCGGCGTGTTTGCACAGGGCCAGGCGGCGGGTGGTACGTCGTTCACCCGTCTCGAAGGCTGCTTCGCCGAGGCCGATACGATTTTCTTCACCTCCACCGATGGCGGCGATCTGCAACACGGCCAGGTTTTCGCTTATTTCCCCAAGGAAGAGCGTCTGCTGCTGCTTTACGAAACCCGCGCGCTGGCGGCGCTCGACTACCCGGATAACCTGTGCGCGTCACCGCGCGGCGGATTGCTGCTGTGCGAAGACAACGACAGCAATCGGCCACAGCGATTGGTCGGCTTGCGCGCCGATGGCAGAACTTTCGACTTTGCCGAGAACAACGTGGTGTTGAAATCGATGGCTGGCGTCGACCGTGACTATCGTGGCGAAGAGTGGTGTGGCGCCTGCTATTCGCCGGATGGCCGGTGGCTGTTTGCCAATATCTATCAACCGGGATTTACCGTGGCAATTACTGGTCCGTGGGGAGGAGTTGGGCTCTGATTTGCAGCGCGCCCGGTCGGCTCTGCCTCGCCCATCCATGGGCTCGCAACTCCGCCATCCATGGCGGCGTCGCCAGTCGCTGCCGCAGCTTTTCCGACGCAAGGCTGCGGCGTGGCGACTGTCGTCGGATCCGCCGCGAACCCACGCCAAGCCCTGACCCAACTTCGACGCGCGGCTTGCGACGCCATGGATGGCGGAGGTAGAGCAATGCAGGAGCAATTGCCGGATCCGACCTACCTTGGCTTGCGCTTCATTTGGCGGACCAAGGCTTGCCACTGGCATCACGCTCCGCAAAATACAGGCCGGCCCATAATTTTGGATCGAGTGGATAGCCCTCGCGACCTTTTTGCAGCAACCAGCTACCTGCTTCTGCCAGCGGCAGCCGATGCACGGTGATGTTTTCGGAAGCATCGCCACCGCCAGCGCCGACCTTTTTGAGACCGACGGCGCGCACAAAGTGGGCGACCTCGGTACTCATGCCGGCCGATACCGGTCCGCCGACGATGTAGTCGATGCGCGCGGCGGCATAGCCGGTTTCTTCGATCAGTTCGCGGTGGGCGGTGGCAATGGCGTCTTCGTGTTCCAGGCCGGGCAGGTCGCCGATCAGACCGGCTGGCATCTCGATCGTCAAAGCGCGCAGTGGCTCGCGGTATTGTTCGACCAGAATCAGCTCGCTTTGATCGGTGATTGCGACGATAATCACCGCCCCCTGGGGGTTGGCGCGTTCGGCAAACTCCCAACCGTTTCGTCGTTTCAGCTTGAGCCAGCGGCCATCGTGCAGGGTTTCGGTGTCGTCCATGAGTGCGCTCTGTCGGGGCGCCATGGTAGCAAGGCCGCACGCCGGGAACTTGTCGGCGTAGTACCCAGTCTGAGCGCGGCGTTTACCCATCATCGAGAATTATCCATGTCCAGTTTTATCCGCGTGCTGTTGTTGTTGGCGACTATCGGTTGGTGCGATCTGGTCAATGCGCAGGCCTTGCGGCCAGGTGCCGCCAAGCCCAAGGTCACGGTGCCGGTCAACCCCGAGCTCGAAGCCAAATTGGCGCAGACCGACAACCTGCCGGCGCTGCTCGGGTTGGCCGCCAATTTCGAGAGCAAGGGCGACTTCCAGAGTCAGGTGAGCGTGTTCAATCGCGTGCTGGAGTTGCGGCCGATGGCCGGCAACATCCGCTTCGAGTTGGCCGCCGCCTATGCGCAATTGAACGACAAGCGCAATACCTACGACCTTCTGCTCAAGCTGCAAACCAGCGGTTACGCCTTCGACCCGAGCACCGATGAGCGCTTTGAAAAAGCCCATGGCACCGAAGCCTGGGATTACATCGTGCTCAACCTGCAAGCCAATGCCAAAGCCTTTGGCGAAGGCAAAGTGGCGTTTACGCTGGTGGCCGACGACCGCTTGCTTGAAACGCTGGCCTACGATGCCAAGCGCCAGCAGTTTCTGCTCGGGTCGATGCGCGATGGCGCGGTGTATCGGTTAGGCAAAGATGGCAAGACGCTGGAACCCTTTATCACCGCCAACGCCGAGAATCAGTTGCGCTCGGTGCTGGCCATGCAGGCAGACAATGCCCACGGCCAGCTTTGGGTGACCGCGACCGGGCTGCCGTATTTCAAGGGCATCGACCAGAACGATTACGGCAAGACCGCGCTTTATCAGTTCGACTTGGCCAGTGGCAAGCTGCTCAAACGCTATGAACTGCCGATTGCCAACGGCCCACACCGGTTTGATTATGTGCACGTCAGCCAGCAGGGTCGGGTGTATGTCGCCGATTCAACGCAGAAGCGCATTTATCAACTGGAAGACGCCGGCCTCAAGCTGATCATGCAGAACCCCAAGCTGTCGCATGTGCGCGGCATGGCCAGCAGCGATGACGGCCGTATTCTGTATTTTGCCGACACCGAGCTTGGCATCTTCGGCATTGATCTGGAGCAGGGCAAACCGCTGGTCATCAGCGGCCCGGATACGCTGACGCTGTTCGGTATTGATGGCATGGTTTACTGGCAAGGCCATTTGATCGTGATCCAGAACGCGTTTCCGCCGAGCCGGGTGATGCGGCTCAAATTGGACGCCAGCGGCACCCGTATCACCAGTTCGATGCCGCTGGATGCGGCGCAGCCGGAGTTCGCCGCCCCCACCCATGGCGTGCTGGTGGACGCTGCGTTGTATTTCATCGCCAACAGCCAACTGGGTCAGTACGACCGCTACGGCTCGCCGATCAACCAGAGCAAACTGGCCGACGTAAAAATCTGGAAGAGCGACGCCAGGTTTGCGCTCAACAAAACCCTCGACGCGCAATCGATTCCGATCACCCCGGCACCGGCGAAGTAAGGGCGACGCCTGCGTCGCGATGCTCGAATCTACTGTAGGTCGGATCCGGCAATTGCTCCTGCATTG
>PEUI01000240.1:2371-4104 GCA_002785585.1 Lysobacterales bacterium CG02_land_8_20_14_3_00_62_12 | reverse complement strand
CAAGGCACCGCCGCCGGTCAACACGATGCCGCGTTCGGCGACATCCGAGCACAGTTCCGGCGGCGTTTGTTCGAGCGCCGAGCGCACCGCGCCGACGATGCCGGCCAGCGGTTCGTGCAGGGCTTCCAGAATCTCGTTGGAATTGATCGTGAACTGGCGCGGCACGCCTTCGGCCAGATTGCGCCCGGAGACTTCGATCTCTTTGACTTCCGCCTGCGGAAACGCACAACCGATTTCGATCTTGATGCGTTCGGCGGTGGATTCACCGATCAAGGTGCCGTGGTTGCGGCGCACGTAGTTGATGATGGCTTCATCGAAGCGATCGCCGCCGATCCGCACGCTCTGCGCATAGACGATGCCGTTCAAACTGATCACCGCCACTTCGGAAGTGCCGCCGCCGATATCCAGCACCATCGAGCCGCGCGCTTCGTGCACCGGAATACCGGCACCGATGGCAGCCGCCATTGGCTCGACGATCAAATACACATCGCGGGCGCCGGCCGACTCGGCGGATTCCTTGATGGCGCGCTTTTCGACCTGGGTGGAACCGTAAGGCACGCAGATCAGCACGCGCGGACTCGGCCGCAAAAAGCGCGCCTGATGCACCTTCTTGATGAACTGCTGGAGCATTTCTTCAGCCATGGTGAAATCGGCGATCACGCCATCTTTCATCGGCCGCGTGGTGATGATGCTGCCGGGGGTGCGCCCGAGCATGCGTTTGGCTTCGCTGCCAACCGCCAGTACCGCCCGCCGCCCGCCGCCAAAATCCTGACGGATCGCCACCACCGAGGGTTCGTTCAGCACAATGCCCTGGCCGCGCGCATAAATCAGCGTATTGGCGGTGCCCAGGTCGATCGAAAGATCATTGGAAAACATGCCACGCAAGCTCTTGAACACGGCGCCAACCTTGGTTTGTGGGATCGGAATCGTCCGAGGAATCGGAAACTCTAGCGGCCGGGGCATTGCCCGGCAAGGCACTAGCCCGCACAATGGCTGACTTATTCAGGGCATCGGCATGCATATCGAATCCTCCAAGCTGGACCGGCTGGCGATTTTGTCGCGACTGGCGCTGTCGGCCGACGAGCGTTTTGCGCTCGGCGCCGACATCGAACGGGTGCTCGGCATGGTCTCGGCGCTCGCTCGCGTCGACGTCGCTGGCGTCACGCCGATGGCGCATCCCGACGATGCCAGCCTGCGGCTGCGGCCCGACCAAGTGACCGAGGCCGATCATCAAGCGGCGCTCGAAGCGATCGCCCCGGAAATGCGTGGCGGCCTGTATCTGGTGCCCAAGGTGCTCGAATGAACGCATTGCGTTTTGCCGATATCAACGGCTGGCGCCAGGCTTTGCTGGCAGCGCCGTCGGCCGCCGCGCTGACCGCCAGCAGTCAGGCGATGGCGCGCGCCAGTCAAGCCCAGCTCAACGCCTGCATCACCCTGCCCGAACTTGCGTCACCGACCCACGCCACGGGCGCCGCGCTGGCGGGCATTCCGTATGCGCACAAGGACTTGTTCTGCACCCGGGGCATTCGCACCACGGCCGGCTCGAAGATGTTGTCAACGTTCGTGCCGCCTTACGACGCCACCGTCAGCGCACGGCTCGCCGACGCCGGTGCGGTGCTGATCGCCAAGTCCAATATGGACGAGTTTGCGATGGGCTCGTCGAACGAAAACAGTGCCTTCGGCGCGGTCCGCAATCCCTGGGATAGCGACCGCGTCAGCGGCGGCTCTTCCGG
>PEUI01000240.1:0-2347 GCA_002785585.1 Lysobacterales bacterium CG02_land_8_20_14_3_00_62_12 | reverse complement strand
CGGGGTGGTGCCCTTTGCCACCGGTTCCGACACCGGCGGTTCGGTCCGGCAACCGGCGGCATTTTGCGGGGTGACCGGCTTCAAGCCGACCTACGGCCGGGTGTCGCGCTACGGCATGATCGCTTACGCCTCGAGCCTGGATCAGGCCGGCGTGATTGCCCGCCACGCCCGCGACTGCGCCGAAGTGTTGCAGCAGATCGCCGGCTTCGACCCACGCGACGCCACCAGTGTCGAGCGCCCGCTGGACGACTTTCGCGCTGCTTGCGACCTGGGCGTGCGCGGCCTGCGCATCGGCGTCGCCCGGGAATTGTTCAGCGCCGGCGTACGCCCGGCGGTGGCGGCCTGCGTGCGGGCGGCGCTGGCCCAATTGCAGGCCGCCGGTGGCGTGTTGGTCGATATCGAATTGCCGCGCCTGCCGCTATCGATTCCGGCCTATTACGTGATCGCTCCGGCCGAGGCATCGAGCAATTTGGCGCGCTATGACGGCGTCCGCTATGGCCATCGCGCCAACGCCGCGAGCGACCTCGCCGAGCTCTACAGCCGCACCCGCTCCGAAGGCTTTGGCACCGAAGTCAAACGGCGCATACTGGTCGGCACCTTCGTGCTCTCGGCGGGCTACTACGACGCCTATTATTTGCGCGCGCAACAAGTCCGCCGGTTGATCGCCGAGGACTTCGCCCGCGCCTTTGCCAACGTCGATGTGATCGCTGGGCCAACCACCCCCGATGTCGCCTTCAAGCTCGGTGAAAACACCGCCGACCCACTGGCCATGTACGCCGCCGATATCAATACCGTGGCGGTCAATCTGGCCGGATTGCCCGCGATCAGCGTGCCCTGCGGCCTGGTCGATCAGCTGCCGGTCGGGCTGCAATTGATCGGCCCGGCCTGGGGCGAGTGCAAAGTATTGGCCGCCGCCGCGGCCTATCAATCGATCACGGACTGGCATCAACAACGACCACCGGCACCGGCCGCCAGTGGGAGCCCACGATGACCGCGCAATGGCAGGCAGTGATTGGTCTGGAAGTGCATGTGCAACTCGCCACCCAATCGAAGATCTTTTCCGGCGCCGCCACCGCCTATGGCGCCGAACCGAATACCCAGGTCAGTTTTGTCGATGCCGCGCTGCCCGGCACCCTGCCCGTACTTAATCGCGGCGCGGTCGAAAAAGCGCTGCGTTTTGGACTCGCCGTCGGCGGCAGCATCGACCGCCAAAGCGTGTTTGCGCGGAAGAATTATTTCTATCCGGATCTTCCCAAGGGCTACCAGATCAGCCAGTACGAATTGCCCATCGTGGTCGGCGGCAGCTTGACCACGGCACTGGATGATGGCCGCTGCCTGGTGGTGGCATTGACCCGCGCCCACCTCGAGGAAGACGCCGGCAAATCCCTGCACGATGCTTTTCAGGCCGCCACCGGCATCGATCTCAATCGCGCCGGCACGCCGCTGCTGGAAGTCGTCAGCGAACCCTGCATGCACTCCGCCGAGGAAGCGGTTGCCTACCTCAAAGCCCTGCACCAACTGGTGCGCTGGCTCGGCATCTGCGACGGCAATATGCAGGAAGGCAGCTTCCGCTGCGATGTCAATGTGTCGGTCCGCCGACACGAAAGCGATCCGCTCGGCACCCGCGCCGAAGTGAAAAACGTCAACTCATTCCGCTTCGTCGAAAAAGCCATTGCTTACGAAATCGAGCGCCAGATTCGCGCCAACGAGCACGGCGAAAAAATCGTCCAGGAAACCCGCCTGTACGACGCCGCGGCGCATCGCACACGCAGCATGCGCAGCAAAGAAGACGCGCTCGACTACCGCTATTTTCCGGACCCGGATCTGCCGCCGCTGCGGCTCACCGAGGCCGATCTGGAAGCCGCCCGCGCGGCTTTGCCGGAACTGCCCGCCGCCTGCCACCAACGCTTCACGCAAGCGCTGGGTTTGAGCGCTTACGACGCCAGCAAACTGACCGAGGAGCGCGCCCTCGCCGAATATTTTGAAGCCGTGCAGAGCACCTTGCCCGGCCACGCCAAGCTCGCCGCCAATTGGGTGCTCGGCGAACTCGCTGCCCGACTCAACGACGCCCAGCTCGTGATCGGCCAAAGCCGCATCAGCGCCAGCGCGCTCGCCGGTTTGCTTACCCGCATCGCCGACCACAGCATCTCCGGCAAAATCGCCAAAGACGTATTCGCCAGCATGTGGGAATCCGGCAGCAGCGCCGACGCGATCATCGCCGAGCGTGGTCTTGGCCAGATCAGCGATGACGCGGCCCTCAGCATCGCCATCGCGCAAGTGCTAAGTCAGTTCCCCGAACAGGCAGCCAAACTGCGCGGCGGCGATGAAAAGATCCGCCAGTTCCTGA
>PEUI01000219.1:2858-4104 GCA_002785585.1 Lysobacterales bacterium CG02_land_8_20_14_3_00_62_12 | reverse complement strand
GGTTTGTCGGTCCACCGTGGACGCTGGCGCCACCACCATGAACTTGACGCCATGATGGCGCGCACAAATGGCCAATTGATAAGTACCGATCTTGTTGGCGGTGTCGCCATTCGCCGCGATCCGATCGGCACCGACAATCACCCATTGCACGGCACCGGTGCGCATCAAATGCGCCGCCGCCGAATCCACAATCAACTTGGCGTCGATGCCATCTTTCAACAACTCCCAGGCGGTCAGCCGGGTGCCCTGCAACCAGGGCCTAGTCTCGGTGTTGAACACGCGCGCAATGCGCCCGCTGGCGACCCCCGCACGAATCACCCCGAGCGCCGTGCCAAAGCCAGCGGTGGCCAGCGAGCCGGTGTTGCAATGCGTGAGCACACCACTGCCCGGCGCGATCAGCGCCGCGCCCAAACTGCCCATGTGGCGATTGGCCGCCAGATCTTCGCGTTCAATCGCGACCGCTTCGGCCGCCAATGCGGCGACACTCGCGCCGGCATCGAGCAGTCGCTGCATGCGCTTGAGTGCCCAGCACAAGTTGACCGCGGTCGGTCGGGAAGCCGCCAGTTCGCGCAGGTCAGCCGCCAGGCCAGCACGGTCGATGCACCCATCCGCAGACGTCCGCTGACGTGCCGCCAGCACCACTCCGTAGGCCGCAGCAATACCAATCGCTGGTGCGCCGCGGACGCTCAGATTGGCAATCGCTGCTGCCACCGCCGCGGCACTGTGACAGTCGATGAAAACTTCCTCCATCGGCAGTCGGCGTTGATCCAACAAGCGCAGCGCCGTGCCCTGCCACTGCAAAGCCCGAATGCGGTCATAACGGTCGTAGTCCATGGTGTCGATCCCTTGCCGGTTTGCAGCCGCCAAGGTTACCGAAACCGGGTGCGCAACGCCGGGTTTTCCAGGGCAACACCGCGCCGGGTTCAATCCGCGCGGCCCACGCCTTGACGGAATGGCGGGTGGAAGCCAAGCTCGGCGACTGCTGCCATCCCTGACAAACTGGAGGTTTCATGAGTACGGCTGAGCCACGACAACTCTCTGCGCGCGCAATTATTCTGTCGATCATCCTGGCGATGATTCTGGCGGCGGCCAATACCTACCTGGGGCTGTTCGCCGGGCTGACGATCGCGACCGCAATTCCGGCGGCGGTGGTGTCGATGGCGGTGCTGCGGGTGTTGGGAGGCGGCACGATTCTCGAAAACAATATCGTGCAGACCGGTGCGTCGGCGGGTTCGTCGATCGCGGC
>PEUI01000219.1:0-2809 GCA_002785585.1 Lysobacterales bacterium CG02_land_8_20_14_3_00_62_12 | reverse complement strand
GACTTTCGCTATTCGTGGGTGTTTGCCATCGCCGGTCTCGGCGGACTGCTCGGCGTGTTGTTCTCGGTGCCGTTGCGGCGCACGATGATCGTCGAGAATCCGCTGCCGTTTCCCGAGGGCAAGGCGGCCGCCGAGGTACTGAAGGCCGGTGACAATCCCGGGCCGGGTCTGAAAATATTGGCGCTGTCATCGCTGATTGGTGCCATCGTCAAGCTGATGGCGGAAAGTGGCCTGCGGATGATTCCGGATGCGGCCGCAGGCGGCACATTTTTTGGCAAGTTTCTCGGCTACATGGGCACCAATCTGTCGCCGGCCCTGCTCGGCGTTGGCTACATCGTCGGCCTCAATATCGGCATCGTGGTGGTTTCTGGCAGCATTTTGTCCTACAACATTGCCATTCCGATCTACCACGCGTTTTTTCAGCACACCGACCCGGCGCTGATGAGTCAATTGGTCGGATTGAGCGCCGCCGATGCGGCCGGACTGATTCGTGCCGAGAAGATCCGCTATCTGGGCGTCGGCGCGATGTTGATCGGTGGCATCTGGACCTTGTTTTCGCTGCGCAATTCGCTGCTCTCTGGCGTGCAAAGTGGCATCAATGCTGCGCGCAAAGGCAGTAGCGAAAAAGTTGCCGACACCGAGCGCGATCTGCCGATGAAGTGGATGCTGATCGCTTTGGTGCTGTTCACGCTGCCGCTGCTGGCGCTGTATCAGATGATCGTGCAGCAGTGGAGCGTGAGCGTGCCGATGACCATCATCATGATCGTTACCGGGTTCTTGTTCGTGTCGGTTTCCGCTTATCTGGCCGGGCTGGTGGGCTCGTCGAACAATCCAGTCTCCGGCATCACCATCGCCACCATCCTGTTCGCCTCGGTGGTGCTGATGTTGCTGCTCGGTTCCGACTCCAAGATCGGCGCGGTGGCCGCGATCATGATCGGTGCCGTGGTCTGCTGCGCCGCCGCAGTCGGTGGTGACAATCTGCAGGATCTGAAAGCCGGTTACCTGGTCGGCGCCACGCCCTGGAAGCAACAGTTGATGCTCGGTATCGGTGCGCTCTCTTGCGCGCTGGTGATGGCGCCGGTGTTGAACCTGCTGGCCAGCGCCTATGGCATCGGGCCGCCGACGCCGGCACACCCGAACTCTTTGAACGCGCCCCAGGCCGCCTTGATGGCCTCGGTGGCCAAAGGCATGTTCGGCGGCAAACTGCCGTGGGACATGATCGCCATTGGCGGCGTGATCGGTGGCCTGATCATTGCCTTTGACAACTGGCTCAAGGCGCGCGGGTCCAGCTTCCGGGTGCCGGTACTCGCCGCTGCCATCGGCATCTACCTGCCATTGGAACTGATGGTGCCGATCTTCCTCGGCGGTGTGCTCGCGCATTTGGTCGAACGCAAGCACCAGTTGGCGCCAGGGGATGATGCCGGACGCGATCGCATCCATCGTCCCGGCACCTTGTTTTCGGCCGGGCTGATCACCGGCGAAGCGCTGATGGGCATCGCCATCGCCATTCCGATTGTGCTCAGCGAACGCCCCGACGTATTGGCGCTGCCGCTGGCCTGGCATTTTGGCCAGATCGCCGGCTTGTGCGTGCTCGGCGGGGTTGGCCTGTTGCTCTACCGATCCGCCACCCGGCCGGCGCCGCAGCCCGTCGAACGCTAGCCAGATACCAATTGGATTAGCGCGCCGCCCGGCCATGGCTGCGGCGGCCGCCACTGCGTGACGTCACCGACTACACTCGCCGCATGAAAAAAACCGCCTTGTCCTTGTGGGAATCGGTGATGCGCACCGACCGCGATGCGGCGCAAGCACGGGTGGCCGCGCTGCGGGCACGCTACCCAGAATCTTCCCGCGAGCAATTGCAGCAAATCCTGGTACGCAGCAAATGCCTGCAAGCCGGCGCCATCGGCGCCCTCACCGCGCTGTCCAGCGCGATTCCGGGCTTGAGTCGGGTGACGTCATTCGCCTTCGGCCCGCTGCTCGACAGCGCGCTGGTCAGCAGCTTGCAGGCCGAACTGGTGATCGAAACATTGGCGTTGTACGAAGTGAAGATTCCGCAACACGGAGAAAAAGTGGCGGTACTGGCGATCGCTGCCACCAACCTCGGCGCCGATGAACTGGCCCGTCAAGCCTCACAATGGCTGACCGACAAAGCCGCGCGCTGGGTCGGCGGCCGCTGGCTGCGTCGCGCCTGGCCGATCGCCAATATCGGCACGGCTGCGGCCAGCCACATCATCCTCACTTATAGCATTGGCAAGCGCACGCAAACCCTGTGTCAGCTCCGCGATGCCCGCGTCAGTGACTGGCCGAGCCTGTTCAAGCGGGTGGTCAGCATCGATCCCATGCAATTGACCGATTGGGCCAGTCAGGCGGCGCGACTGGCACTGGAGCAGGCCGCCGAATCGGCCAAATCTTTCAGTCAACGCATCGGCAAGCTGCTGCCCGAAGTCGATTTTCTTGACCTCGCGGCGTCGCCACCCGACCACCGCAAACTAGCCGCTCCCAGCCAGTCCGCTGACCGGGTCGTGCGCGGTGCCGGGCGCCGTGGTGCGCCAGAGACAGGCATCACCAAAACGGCGGTGCGCGCGTCAACGCCAAACCAAAGCCCCCGCCCATCGGCCAAAACGCGGGCGACCAAAACCAGCGCCCGCGCGCCCCGATCAAAAAAATAGCTGGGCCAAGCGCCCATCGCGGTTGACCGCAGGCGCTTGGCTCCGTAGACTGCCGGGCTCCCGCAAGTCGGGCGGTTAGCTCAGCGGTAGAGCACTGCTTTCACACGGCAGGGGTCACAGGTTCAAGCCCTGTACCGCCC
>PEUI01000114.1:4254-5591 GCA_002785585.1 Lysobacterales bacterium CG02_land_8_20_14_3_00_62_12 | reverse complement strand
GATGGCATCGTCCGGATTCCACTCAACGAGTCGGCCGATCCGAAGTCGCAGATCAACGAATATCTGGACCAGTACCACGGCGAGGGCATTCAACATATCGCGCTGTTCAGCGACGACATTTATCACTCGGTCGAAGCGATGCGCGCCGCCGGCGTGGATTTTCTGCACACCCCGGATGCCTATTTCGAGGTGATCGACCAGCGCATTCCCAACCACGGCGAGGATGTCGCCCGGATGCGCCGCAACCGCATCCTGATCGATGCCGATGTCGAGACCAAGGCGAAGAAGTTGCTGCAAATCTTCACCGAAACCAATATCGGACCGATCTTCTTCGAGATCATCCAGCGCAAGGGCAACGAGGGCTTTGGCGAGGGCAATTTTCAAGCGCTGTTCGAATCGATCGAGCGCGATCAAATGCAGCGTGGTGTGCTGTAATCCCGAAACCATCAGGCTGGTCCCATCCGATGAATCGACAACGCAAGATCGAGCTGCAAGTGCTGGCCCTGCATCGCCTGCTCGCCTTGCGCATTCGCGCCGGCGACAGTTCACCGATTGCGAAGGCGCGTGCCAACCTGCAACGCTGGAAGGTGCAATTCGGTGGTGAGCTGCCGGCCGCTTACCAAAACTGGCAGCGGCAGCTCGAGGAATCGCCGGATTCCTGGCTGCAGCTACTCGATGGCGATACCGAGGAGGCGGCACGCTGGCGCAGCAGCTCGCCGTTCGCTGGCGCGGTCAGCCCGAAAGAGCGCTGGCAGGTGATCCGCCATGCGGCGTGATCAGTTGGAGCATCTGATTCGGGCCGCTGGCGCCGTGTGCGCTAGCCGACGGGTGTTGGTCATTGGCAGCCAAGCCGTGCTTGGGCAATATCCCACCGGCGCGCCAGCGCGCGCGGTGTTGTCGATGGAAGCCGATCTGTGTCCCTTGGATGCGCCCGCTCGGACCGATTTGATTTCCGGATCGTTGGGCGACGGCTCGCCGTTTCACGAGGCCTTCGGCTACTACGGCGATGGCGTTGACTTGGACACTGCCAAATTGCCGGAGGGCTGGCAGGATCGTCTGGTGCCAATTGAAAACGCTAATACCAATGGTTTTGTCGGGCTCTGTCTGGAACTGCACGATTTGTTGGTCGCAAAATATTTTGCCGGCCGCGAAAAGGATTACGAGTTCGCGCAGGCAGTGATCGGTGCCGGGCTCGTCAACAAGGACAGCTTGCTCAATCGGGTGGCGCGGACCGAGCTAAATCCTGAGCGCGCCGGCGCCCTGTGCGCCCTGATCGAGCGCCATTTCGCTTCAGTTTGAGCCCGCCAACCACAACGTTTTAGGCACGATGGAAAACC
>PEUI01000114.1:0-4215 GCA_002785585.1 Lysobacterales bacterium CG02_land_8_20_14_3_00_62_12 | reverse complement strand
CTTTCCGGCTTCGGCAACGAGTTTGCCAGCGAGGCCATCGCCGCCACTTTGCCGGTGGCGCGCAACTCGCCGCAGACGGTGGCGCATGGCCTTTACGCCGAGCAAATTTCCGGCACCGCGTTCACCGCACCGCGTAGTCAAAATCGGCGCAGTTGGTTTTATCGCATTCGCCCGGGGGCGGTGCACGGCCGTTTCAGCCGCTGCGTCGAATCGACATTCCACAACCGTTTCGACGAGCAACCGGCTCCGCCAAGTGCGCTGCGTTGGTGGCCACAACCAGCGCCGACGACGCCGGTTGATTTTGTCGACGGCATGTGGACGCTGGCCGGCAACGGTAGCCCGGCGGCCAACGCCGGGATCGGCATCCACTGGTACGCCGCCAACCGGTCGATGACCGGTCGCTATTTTTGCAATGCCGACGCCGAAATGTTGATCGTGCCGCAGGCCGGGCGCTTGCAGCTCGCTACCGAGTTCGGCCTGATCGGCCTTGAGCCACAAGAGATTGCGGTGATCCCGCGTGGCGTGCGCTACCAGGTCAGGCTGCTCGATCCGAGCGCCAATGGCTATGTGTGCGAGAACTTTGGCGCCCTGCTGCGGTTGCCGGATTTGGGCCCGATCGGCTCGAACGGCCTGGCCAATGCGCGCGATTTTTTGAGTCCGGTCGCCGCCTACGAGGAGGTCGATGGCCGGTTCGAATTGATCCACAAGTTTCAGGGCCAATTGTGGCGCGCCGACATCGATCATTCGCCGCTCGATGTGGTCGGCTGGCATGGCAACTACGTGCCCTATAAATATGATCTGCGCCGCTTCAACACGATCGGTTCGATCAGCTATGACCATCCCGACCCGAGCATTTTTCTGGTCTTGAGTTCACCCACCGATACCCCCGGAGTCGGCAATCTGGATTTTGTCATCTTCCCACCGCGGCAGTTGGTGGCCAAGGATACGTTCCGTCCGCCTTGGTATCACCGCAACATCGCCAGCGAGTTCATGGGCCTGATCGACGGCGTGTACGACGCCAAAGCCGATGGTTTTTTGCCGGGCGGGGCCAGTCTGCACAACACGATGACGGCCCACGGTCCGGATGCCGTCACTTTTGACAAAGCCAGTCGCGCCGACTTGGGCCAGCCGGAGATCATCACCGATACCATGGCCTTTATGTTCGAGACCCGCTCGGCGCTGCATCCCAGTGCGCAGGCGCTGGCCTCGCCCTGCTTGCAAGCGGATTATCAACAGTGCTGGTCCGGCCTGAAGAAGCGTTTTGTGGCACCGACGGCGTAAACCCGCACCCCACCCACTTCCCACCACCAAACTCTGGCGCGCGATGAAACTTGCTTCACTCAAACAAGGCGGCCGTGACGGCACGCTGATCGTGGTCAGCAAAGACCTGACCCTGGCGGTGGCGGTGACCGAGATTGCCGCCACGCTGCAGGCCGCACTGGAAGACTGGCAGCGCACGGCGCCACGGCTGAACGCGGTCTACGAAGCGCTTAACCTGGCGCTTGCTGGCGTCGCCAAGCCGTCTCCGCCAACGGCTTGCACCGGCGTCTGCGAACGCTTTGCCGTCGATTTTGAGCTGCTCGCCGCGCCGCTGCCGCGCGCGTACGAGTTCGTTGACGGCAGCGCCTATCTGCCGCATGTCGAGCGTGTGCGCAAAGCCCGCGGCGCCGAAGTGCCGGCTTCGTTCTATGTCGATCCGTTGATGTATCAAGGCACCAGCGCTGGCTTTCTCGGGCCGCGCGATCCGATCGCGGTGGTCAGCGAGGACTACGGCATCGATCTGGAAGCAGAGGTGATCATCGTCACCGACGACGTGCCGATGGCGGTCTCGGTCGAAGCCGCCGCCGCGCACATCCAGCTGATCGGCCTGATCAATGATGTCAGCCTGCGCAATTTGATTCCGAACGAGCTGGCCAAGGGCTTCGGCTTTCTGCAATCGAAACCGCGCTCAAGTCTGGCGCCGGTATTCGTCACGCCCGATGAACTGGGCGCGGCCTGGCACGACTGCAAACTGCATTTGGCGTTGACCACGCACATCAATGGTGTTTGGTTTGGCGCCCCCGAAGCGGGCGTGGACATGCAGTTCAATTTTGCCCAATTGCTGGCACACGCGGCGCGCACCCGGCCGCTGTCGGCGGGCACTTTGATCGGTTCGGGCACGGTGGCGAACGCGGATACCAGTCTCGGTGCTTCCTGTTTTGCCGAGCGCCGCACCGTGGAAACCCTGCGCGATGGCAAACCGAGCACACCGTTCATGAAATTTGGCGACCACGTACACATCGAAATGTTGGATCGCGATGGCCGCTCCGTGTTTGGCGCGATCGACCAACGCATCGAACCGTACCCGGTCTGATCGCCGCTCCCGGCGCGATCGCGGGCGCCGCCGTGGCGGTTCGCCAGCGTCCGTATTTTTGGCTGGCTGGTGCAAAGGACGCTTGAGGTGGCGGCTTTGCTCCGCTAGATTGAGCGCGGCAGCAACGAGGAAGACTGACCATGAGCGAATCCGGACTTCGGCTTTACAGCTACTGGCGTTCCAGCGCCGCCTTTCGGGTCCGCATTGCGATCAATCTGAAGGGCCTGCCGCACGAATTGGTGCCGGTCAATCTGGCGCTCGGCGATGGCGAACAACACTCGCCGGAGTTCCTGCTCATCAACCCGCAGGCGCAGGTGCCGGTGTTGGTCGATGGCGGTCGCCTGATCCGCCAATCGCTGGCGATCATCGAATACCTGGACGAGATGTATGAAGGCCCGCACCTGCTGCCGACCACCGCCCGCGAGCGTGCCCGCGCGCGTGGCCTGGCGCAATTGATCGCCTGTGATATTCATCCGCTGAACAATTCGCGGGTGCTCAAATATCTGGATTCCGAGGACGGCATGCCGCAAATGGAACGGCAACGCTGGATCGAGCATTGGATCGAGCTTGGCTTTGTGGCATTCGAAAATATGTTGGTGAGCAGCCCGTCGACCGGCGATTTTTGCGAGGGTGATCTACCGACGATTGCCGACTGTTGCCTGGTGCCGCAAGTGTTCACTGCGCAACGCTGGGGCGTCGATCTGACGCCCTATCCGACCATCGCCCGGATTACCGCCAGCTGCCTGCAAATCCCGGCGTTTGATCGCGCGCTGCCGGAAAACCAGCCGGATGCGCCGAAGAACTAGCGGCGGTGTGGCCCAAACTGAAACGGCCGCGCGAAGCGACGAAGTCCGAACGCAATTCGCGTGCCTGGCAACCCAGCGTTTTTTCCACGCCGGTGGTTGCGGTGGGTTGCACCCACCCTACCTTCGATGTCGGTGGTTTTGGCTTGCCGTGCTACAGCACGTAGACGAACAAGAACAGGCCCAGCCAGACCACATCGACGAAGTGCCAATACCAGGCGATGGCTTCGAAACCAAAGTGATGGTCACGGCTGAAATGGCCCTTGGCACAACGCAACCAAGCCACGGTCAACATGATCGTGCCCAAGGTCACGTGCAGACCATGAAAACCAGTCAGCATGAAAAACGTGCTGCCATAAATACCCGAGCCCAGGGTCAGACCCAGCACATGGTAAGCGTGCAGGTATTCGGTTGCCTGAAAATACAGAAACCCCGAGCCGAGCAGGACCGTCGCCCCCAACCACAGCAGGAGCTGGCCGCGCGCACCTTTGCGCAGCGCGTGGTGGGCAATGGTCACGGTGACACCGGAGGACAGCAGCAGCAAAGTATTGACCAAGGGCAGGCCCCAGGCGCCGATGGTCTGGAACGCGCCACCAATCGCCGCTGGCCCATTGGTCGGCCAGGTCGCGGTGTAGCCGCTCCACAGAAATTGGTTGGTCAATGCCCCATCGCCTTCACCGCCGAGCCAAGGCACCACCAGTGCACGGGCGTAATAGAGGGCACCGAAGAAGGCGGCAAAAAACATCACTTCCGAGAAAATGAACCAGATCATGCCGAGACGAAAGCTGCCATCGACCTGGGCGTTATAAAACCCGGTGACCGATTCATGGATGACTTCACCAAACCAGCCAAACAACATGATCACCAGCGCGGCGATCCCGGCCAACAACACCCAACCGCCGGGAGCAATGTGGTTGAGCGTCAGCGACGCGCCGAGCATGGTGGTGAACAGGGCGATGGTGGCGATGATCGGCCACGGACTGCCGGACGGCACGTAGTAAAGTTCTGAATGGTGGCTAGCGGACGTGTGCGACATGGGCAATTCCCTGGATCGGATCG
>PEUI01000138.1:2636-7575 GCA_002785585.1 Lysobacterales bacterium CG02_land_8_20_14_3_00_62_12 | reverse complement strand
AGCACGCGTGCCGGCCGCAGCCGCGACATAGACAAATTGCGGCTGGTCGGTGCAGTCGCCGGCGGCGTAGATGTTCGCCGCACTGGATCGCATGCCTGGGTCGATGACGATGGTGCCTTGCGCATTGACCGCGACGCCCGCCGCTTCCAGATTCAGCCCGCACGTATTTGGCGCCCGGCCGGTGGCAACCAGCAGCTTGTCGGCGCGCACTTCGCCGTGGCCTGTGGAGAGCACAAACTCATTATCTGCATAGGCGACAGCGCTGGCCTGGGTGTGCTCCAGCACCTCGATACCCTCGGCACGGAACGCGGCCGTGATGGCCACGCCGATAGCCGGGTCTTCGCGGAAGAACAGCGTGTTGCGCGCCAGGATCGTGACCTTGCTGCCGAGCCGGGCGAAGGCTTGCGCCAGCTCCAGGGCCACCACCGAAGAGCCGATGACCGCAAGCCGGGGCGGGATCGTCTCGCTCACCAGCGCTTCGGTCGAGGTCCAGTACGGCGACGCTTTCAGACCGGGGACAGGCGGCACGGCCGGGCTGGCGCCGGTAGCGATCAGGCAGCGATCAAAAGCCACCAGGAGCTCACCACCGTCGTTCAAATGTACCGTCAAGGTGTGGCTGTCCTTGAATCGGGCTTCGCCGCGCAGCACCGTAATGGCCGGGTTGCCGTCCAGAATGCCTTCGTACTTGGCGAGGCGCAGTTCATCGACGCGGGCCTGCTGTTGGGTCAGCAGCTTGCTGCGGTCAATCACCGGCAGCGTCGCGGTGATACCGCCGTCGAACGGGCTGGCGCGGCGCAGATTGGCGATATGGGCGGCGCGGATCATGATCTTGGACGGCACACAGCCGATGTTGACGCAAGTGCCACCGATGGTGCCGCGTTCGATCAACGTCACCTTCGCGCCACGCTCGACCGCTTTCAGCGCCGCCGCCATCGCCGCCCCGCCGCTGCCGATGACGGCAACCTGCAAGCCACTGCCGCTGGCTTCGGCTACGGCAAGCTTTCCGGCGTTGCGTTTTTCGGGCGTACCCTGATAACCCAACGCGGTGATGGCGGCCAGCATCTGGTCACGACTGGCGCCAACATCAGCCAGTACCTGTGCCTTGCCCTCGGCATAGGACACCGCGGCCTGGCGCACGCCCGGAAGTTTTTCCAAAGCGTCCTTGACGTGCGTCGCGCAGGCGTCGCAAGTCATCCCGGTGATCAAGAAAGTTTGTTCATTCATTCACTTTTTCGTCTCCGCCACGACCGGCAGTTCACAGCCTTCGGGACCACAGCGGCGACTGGCTGGTGACACCAAATCCCAGATCGACACTGCCAGCATCAAACCAATGCCGGTGTAGGTCGCGTAGCTGCTCCAGCCATACTGGAACCAGGGGTAGAGCGACAACAACAGAATGGTTGGCCCGGCCATGCCAAGCAAACTGCGATGCCATTGTCGGTGGCCGAACCAGCCCAATCCATTGATGATCAGCGCCAGCCACGCAAACAGCGGCAACAGCGTTTCGAGGAACACGCCCTCCCACTGGCTGAGAAAGCCCAACCCCACTGCCGCCCCGAGGCTGGCAATGGCGGGAAAACACATCGAGCAGCCCATCGCCGAAACCAGCGCGCCGAGCGAGCCGGTTTTGTCACCAATCCGGCCGATCCATCGAAATAGATGAGTCATGGTTTGCTCTCACACATGCGTGCACGCCTCTTGCCATTGGCGTGAATGGGCTAACCTTACTTCCGTAGTCATGTACGGAGTCAAGCGCCATGCAAACTGCTCTTGAGAATCTGACCATTGGCGTTTTCGCCAAGGCCGCCGGGGTCAACGTGGAGACCATCCGGTTCTATCAGCGCAAGGGGCTACTGCCCGAACCGGACAAGCCCTACGGCAGTATTCGCCGCTATGGCAAGGCCGATGTGACGCGGGTACGGTTTGTAAAGTCGGCCCAGCGACTAGGCTTCAGACTGGATGAAATCGGCGAACTGCTAAAATTGGACGATGGCACGCACTGCGACGAAGGCAGCACCATGGCCGCGCACAAACTTCAGGACGTGCGCGAAAAGATGGCCGATCTGGCGCGTATGGAAAGTGTGCTATCCGCGCTGGTGCGCGCCTGCCATGCCCACAAGGGGGCCGTATCCTGCCCGCTGATTGCGTCGCTGCAAGCGGCTACACCTTGACCTGAACGTGCTTTAATTTGTCTAAATCTGTTGATGGTCCCGATCATGCCCTACACGCCAATCCTCGCCACCTTGGGCTATGTGCTGTCGCCGGATCGACAGCGCGTGCTGTTGGTCCACCGCAATGCCCGCCCCGATGACGCGCACTTCGGCAAGTTCAATGGTCTCGGCGGCAAGATGGAGACTTACGAAGACGTCGAAACCTGCATGCGCCGCGAAATCCGCGAAGAGGCGGGCATCGAATGCACCGCCATGCAACTGCGCGGCACGATCAATTGGCCGGGCTTCGGCAAGCACGGTGAAGACTGGCTCGGGTTCATTTTTCTGATCACTGCATTTCAAGGCACACCACCGTCGGCCAATGCCGAGGGCACGCTACAGTGGGTCGATCTGCCGCAGATCATGGCGTTGTCGATGTGGGAAGGGGATCGCCAATTCCTGCCCTTGGTGTTTGACGATGATCCGCGACCGTTCCATGGGGTGATGCCCTATGCCGGCGGCTGCATGCAGAGTTGGTCGTTTCAACGCAGTGACCAGCGCGCTGGCATCAACCCACTGGCCGGCCCGGTTTGATATAGCCGACAGTCAGTTTGGCAGGCGCACACTGGCGCCAGTCAGACGAGCGAGGAGGATTCCATGAACACGCGACTGTTTTCCGTCTTGTTGGTGCCCGGTCTGTTATTCGGTGTCGCCATCGCTGAAGAAACTCCCTTGGTGGTGACGGCGGAAGCTGCGACCACCACCGCTACGCCGATTCGCATCCGTTCCAGAGACGTGCAAGGTTGGAAAAGCGAGAGTGACCGGCAACTGCTGATCACCACCAAACGCCGCGATCACTTTCTGGTCGAATTGACCAAGCCCTGTTACCCGCTGCGCGGTCGTGCCAATGACGGCATCCTGTATACCCGTTGGTCCGATGAAATGATCGGGCCCAACGACGCCATCCGCATCATCCCGCAGGATCGTTACCGCACCTTGATCTTGAACCGGCAAAATCTTGGCAATTTCGACATGGAACTTTCCGCCATCGCCGATACCTGTCGAGTCGCCTCGATTACTGCCTTGGGCAAGGCCGTGCCGAGCAAAAAAGCCAAGTCCGCAGACTAAGGCGCCGCGCAAAAATAACTTACCCATCTTGCTGGTTCTTTCGCCCGCCTGCGTCGTTGCACAAAGCGTCACATAGTCCGACTATGCTCCCCTTTGTGCGCCTTGCAGGCGAACGAAAGTCCGGCGCAATCTGCGCAAGTTATTTCTGCGCGACGCCTAAACCGGAACGCCGCCACCGCTGGGTACCGTTCAAGCCCAGGGATGAACGAGGTGGGCCGCGTCGGTAACTGGCGGCCGGTCAGGCCTTTGGCACGATCAATATCTTGCCATCGCGTTCACCAGCGGCTGCGGCCGCCACGGCCTGCTTGATCTGTTCGATCGGGAAGCGCGACTGAATGCGGGCGCTGAGTTGTCCAGATGCCACCAGCCCCGCCAGCTCGCCAAAAATTTGTTGCTGGCGCTCGACGGCGGCGCGGCGAAACCACTGCGCCAGCCAGAAGCCGCGCAAGGTGATGTCGCGAAACACGAACGATGCCGGTGAAATCACGCAGGGCTCGCCGCTCATCGCCCCGTAGTTGACCAAGGTCGCGCCCTCGCCCAACGCCGTTGCCAGTCGATCCGTGGCCTGACCGCCGACGGCATCGATACCCAGTCGAATGCGCGCCCCGCCGGTAGCCGCCGCAACCCGTTTGGCGAGACCATCACCATCGACCAGCACCACCTCGCCCCCGGCAATCGCGGCCACCGCCGACTGGCGGCGCACGATATTCACCGTGTGCAACCCGCGACTGTGGGCAAGTTGGCGCAAATAGCCGGCCACCGCCGAGTTGGCGGCATTCTGGATCACCCAGTCGCCGGGCTTCAGATCGACAAACTCACTGAGCAGCAACGCCGCCGTCGGCGGGTTGACGGTCAGCATCGCCAGTTGCTCGACGTCGGCGCCCTCGGGCAAGCGAATCAATTGGCTGGCATCGGCAATCAGATGGGAACTCCAGGTCCCACTGCCCACCGGCAGCAACACGAGTTGCCCGAGCTTGCTGGCGGCGACGTCGGCCGCGAGCGCCACGATGCGACCGACGCCCTCGTTGCCGCCGACCGCCGGTAGCGCCGGCAACATGCCATAGGCGCCGGTCAGCGTCAGCACATCCGATGGATTGATCGGCGCCGCCAGCACTTGAATCAATGCCTGGCCAGCGCGCAACGCCGACAGCGTGAAATCCACCGCGGCGATTACCGCTTGCGGCACCGGGCCGCGGCTGGCGTACTGTGCTCTTTGCATGGCAAACACTCGCTTTTTTATGGAACCAGAAGATCGCATCATAGAGCCAGCGACCGACCACCGCTGGCACTGCCAACAGCTGCAAATAAAATCTTCCTGCGGACGCTGGTTGACCCTACCCATGGGTCTCGCTACCGTGCAGCCCATGGCCCAACCTGCTGCCCAAGCTGCCGTCCAATCCGCTCCCACCGTGAGCAACCCGGTGCCGACCGGCGTGGCGGATTTTGAACTATCGCTTGCCGAGCTGGAAGCGCTGGTCGGACGCATGGAGAAGGGCGATTTGAGCCTGGATGAATCCCTGCAAAGTTTTGAACGCGGCGTTGCCTTGTACCGGAATTGCCAGGGCGCGCTCGAACAAGCCGAGCTGCGCGTGCGGCAGTGGCTCGATCCCAATGATCCCCAGAGCGCGGTTCCGTTTGATCCCGATACGCCCTGAGCTAAC
>PEUI01000138.1:153-2538 GCA_002785585.1 Lysobacterales bacterium CG02_land_8_20_14_3_00_62_12 | reverse complement strand
GCTACAGCGTTTTGGGCGGTGGCAAACGCCTGCGCCCGCTGCTGGTGTACGCCACTGCCAAAACGCTCGGTGGCCGCCTGGACAGCGCCGATGCCAGCGCCGCAGCGGTCGAAATCATTCATGCCTACTCGTTGATTCATGATGACCTTCCAGCGATGGATGATGACGATCTGCGCCGTGGCCAGCCAACCTGCCACATCGCCTTTGGCGAAGCCATGGCGATCCTCGCCGGCGACGCACTGCAAGCCTTGGCGTTTGAAATATTGGCGGCAGCCGACACCGCGGGCCCGACGCCGTTGCAGCGCCTGGCGATCATGAGTTTGCTCGCCCATGCTTGCGGCGCGCTCGGCATGGCCGGTGGCCAGGCCCTGGATCTGGAGGCCGTCGGTCAACGACTGACCGCGCCAGCACTCGAACGCATGCACGCGCTCAAGACCGGGGCGCTGATTCGGGCCGCGGTCGGCATGGGCGCGCGCTCAGCCGAGTGTCAGGATGCCCACCTGCTGGAACGGCTCGATCAGGTTGCGAGCCGGGTCGGTCTGGCATTCCAGATCCGCGACGACATTCTCGATGTCGAAGGCGACACCGCCATTATCGGCAAGCGTCAGGGCGCCGATCAGGCCCACGACAAACCGACCTACCCGGCGATTCTCGGCATGTCGGCATCGCGCCTGCTGGCGGCACGATTGCGCGCTGAGGCGATCGATCTGCTACACGAGTTTGGCGACGCGGCGCTGCCCTTGCGGGATTTGGCGCACTACGCGGTGGATCGGCAGAGCTGAAGCGACACGGCGGATGCGCTGCGCTTATCCGCCCTACGTTCTCAAAAATAGCAACGGCGGATGCGCTGCGCTTATCCGCCCTACGCGCCCGCCACCATCATTTGATCGATCAGGATGGACCCGGTCAACACCGACGTGCGCGTGTCGACATCGTCGCCGACGGCTTGAATACCGGTGAACATCTGCCGCAAGTTGCCGGCGATCGTCACTTCGTCGACCGGATAAGCGATCACCCCGTTCTCCACCCAGAAACCGGCAGCCCCACGCGAGTAATCGCCGGTAATCGTGTTCACGCCCTGCCCCATCAATTCGGTCAACCACAGACCGCTGCCCATACTTTGCATCAGCGCCGTCGCATCGCCGGCGTTGGCCCGCACCAACAAATTGTGCACGCCACCGGCATTGCCGGTGGACTGCAACCCCAGCTTGCGCGCTGAATAACTCCCCAGCAGATAGCGCTGCAGCACGCCATCGGCAATCAATGCGCTGGCGCTGGTGGCAACGCCTTCCGCGTCATAACTGGCGGAGGCTTGACCACGCGGCAGGAACGGGTCTTCGAAGACCTGAAACCACTCGGGAAAAATGCGTTTGCCTCGATGATCCAGCAGAAAACTGGCCTGGCGATAGAGCGCACCACCGCTGACCGCAGCAACCAGATGACCGATCAAACTGCGCGCCAGCTCGGGCGCGAACAATACCGGGCACTCGCGGGTGCTGAGCTTGCGCGCGCCGAGTCGCGCCAGGGTACGCTCGGCCGCGCGCACACCAATCGCCTCGGCAGATTCCAGGTCGGCGGCCGCGCACTTGCTGGAGTACCAATAGTCGCGCTGCATGCCGTGGCCGTCGTCGGCGATCAGCGAGCACGAAATCGAATGCCTGGTGGTGCGCTCGCAACCGAGAAACCCGTGCGAGTTGGCGTAAACCGAAACACTTTCGCCACTGCCCACACCAGCGCCGTCCGAATTGCTGATGCGGGGATCCACGGCGCGCCCAGCAGCCTCGGCGCGGCGCCCGAGTTCGATCGCCGTGGTCGCGTCCAGCGCCCACGGATGCCAAAGATCCAGGTCCGGAAAGCGCGCCGCCATGCGGTCGGCATCGGCCAGACCGGCGGCCGCATCGGCTTCGGTGTAGCGCGCGATATGACAGGCTTGTTCGATCGTGGTGGCGATGCTATCGGCTTCCAGATCACCGGTGCTGGCCGAGCCCTTGCGCTGATCGAAGTACACCGTGATCGCCACGCCACGGTCGCGCGTGTGCTCCACGGTTTCTACCGCGCCGCCGCGGACGTTGACATGCAATCCGCGATCCACACTCATGGCGACCTCGGCCTGGCTGGCGCCTTGGCGTTGGCAACGCCCGAGCACCTCGCGCGCCAAACTGGAAAGCTGCTGCCGCTGGTCGTCCGGAAACGTGTTGCTCGTATCGAGAATGCTCACTGGTTATCCTTGTTCGCCAAAAGTCACACTACTGAAGCCGAAAAGATGTCCACCGATGAAATGAACTGGGACGAATACTACGGCGGCCCCAGCCGCAGCCAGCAACGCCGGGAAGCCCTCGACGTCTTGGCGCTGGCCAAAGAACTGGTCCTGCTCAGTGAGCGCGA
>PEUI01000138.1:0-147 GCA_002785585.1 Lysobacterales bacterium CG02_land_8_20_14_3_00_62_12 | reverse complement strand
CCTGCTGCCACTCAACGAAAGCCTGCGCACCCAGGTCGATGCCGCCATCCGCATCAAATCGCAGATCGCCCACAAGCGTCAGGTGCAATTTCTCGCCAAGCAATTGCGCAAGTACGATACCGAACTCGCGGCCATCCGCAGTGCGCT
>PEUI01000297.1:4778-20738 GCA_002785585.1 Lysobacterales bacterium CG02_land_8_20_14_3_00_62_12 | reverse complement strand
CCGCATGCGGACGGCTGATCAGCAGCGATGCCACCTGGTGCACGTAGGTAGCCAGTAGCGTCGCTTCGGCGTGTACGCTCGACTCCATGATCGGATGGCGCGGATCGGTCGACGCATACGACATCATGCCGAAGATGCAACCCAATCCATGCAGCGGAATGCACACGCCTTTGGCTAAACCAAACGCGCGCGCTTCATTGAAAATGATCTTGGCCCGGTTGCCCTGCCCACTCAAGGCGGCGCGCGTGGCGAGGTCATCCCAAAGCGATGGCACCGCGTTCTCGCGCGCATAGCGGACGGTCGGATCGGCGAACGTGTAGTGTGCCTGCAGATAGTGCTGGCGCCACTCCTCTGGATAGCCATTGATCACGAACTCCTCGGTACGCGTCGGCGAGATCGGCATCAACGCGCCATAGATCCAGTGCTCGAAGCCGAGCCGTTCGGCGGCGGTCTGCACCACCGCCGTCAGCGACTCGATGGTGGTGCACGCCATCAACTTGCCGAGCAATTCGGCATCGACGCGGGGACGCTGATAGTGGACCGTGGTGGCAGTCATGATGGGCGCATCGTAGCGGGCTGGTTTGGACCCGATAGCCAGGTAAATCGGCATCGGCGTCGCCCCGAGAGTACCCGACAACTCTCGGTGCGGTCTTGATGTGACTTAGGTCACATTGGCCACGCCAGTTCGATAGGTTGGGGTGAGCGCAGCTTTTGCCCAACGGCTTGACAACGTAACCGCTACCCGTGCCATACGAAACCCGCATCTTCAGGAAGATGCGGTTATCGAATTACGATCGCATTTTGATGCAATTAAACACCAGGGTAGTGCGGTGGCATCGCGCCGCGCCGCTACCCGGCGACCATCGCCGCGCTGTCTTCGGTCTTCAGGGCTTTCGGCGCGGCACGGATCCGGCCGACGCAATGCTGCGCTTGGTGGCCACTTCAGGGCAGATTTTGCCACGTCTTTTCCCGTTTCCAAAATGCCGAAGCGGACCGCGTTTCGATCGGGCCACTGTGCAAGAATCACCGCTCCGGCCGGCCGATGGCCAGGCGCCAGCCGAACCCGGCCGTTCGCGTTTATCAGGATTGTTCATGAGTCCAGCCGTTCCGCTCCATGTCGTGATTCTTGCCGCCGGCGTCGGCCAGCGCATGCGCTCGCTGCTGCCCAAGGTGCTGCACCGATTGGCCGGCCAGCCGCTGCTCGCCCATGTGCTGGCGGCCGCGCGTGCGCTCAAACCAGCGGCCATCCATGTCGTCTACGGGCATGGCGGCGATCAGGTGCGGGCCGCGTTCCAGGCCGAGACCGACCTCAACTGGGTGGTGCAGAATGCCCAGCTCGGTACTGGCCATGCGCTGCAACAGGCGCTGCCGGGCATTCCCAACGATGCCCGCGTGCTGGTGCTGTATGGCGATGTGCCGCTGATCCGCAGCGATACCCTGCGCACCATGCTCGAAGCCATGCACTTGCTCGGCGTGCGCGTGCCGCTGGCGGTGCTCACCGCCGAGTTCGAGCAACCCGAGGGTTACGGCCGCATCGTCCAGGACGACAACGGCTACGTGCTTGCCATCGTCGAAGAAAAAGACGCCAGCCCGGCGCAAAAGCGGATCCGCACCATCAACACCGGCATGATCGTTGCTGCGGCCGGCCACCTGCGCATCTGGCTGGCAGAAATCAACGCGCAAAATGCCCAGGGCGAATTCCTGCTGACCGACATCTTTGCCCTGGCCAACGCTGCCGGATCGCCGGCGATCGCGGTCGGCGTGCAGGATGTCGCCGAAGCCCTTGGCGTCAACGACGCTTGGCAGCTCGCCCATCTGGAACGCCGCTATCAGCAACGGGCGACGCGACAATTGGCGCTGGCCGGGGTCCGCATGGCCGACCCGGCGCGGGTCGAAATACGCGGCCAGTTGCAGCTCGGCTGCGACGTGGAAATGGATATCGACGTCATCCTCGAAGGCGACATCGAACTTGGCGACCAGGTCCAGATCGGCCCGTTTTGTCGGCTGCGCAATGTCCGCTTGGGCGCTGGCACCCAGGTCCTTGCCCATTCCGATCTGGATGGCGTGATCAGCGCCGAGCATTGCCGCATTGGCCCTTACGCACGCCTGCGACCGGGCACGACGCTGGCGGCCAACGCGCATATCGGCAACTTCGTCGAGACCAAACAAACCCGGATTGGTGCCGGTTCCAAAGCCAATCACCTGAGCTACCTGGGTGACGCCGACATTGGTGCCAACGTCAACATCGGCGCTGGCACCATCACCTGCAATTACGATGGCGCCAACAAGCACCGCACCAGCATCGCCGATGGTGTTTTCGTCGGCTCCAACAGCGCCCTGATTGCGCCGGTCAGCCTGGCCGAAAACGCCACCATCGGTGCCGGTAGCGTGAACACCAAGAATGCCCCCGCCGACACGCTGACCGTGGCCCGCGCCAAACAGATTTCGTTACCGGCCTGGCAGCGGCCGCGCAAGAGCTGACGCTCCGCTTCACGTCACCGTAGGGTGGATAAGCGCAGCGCATCCACCTTTCAGAAGACGGAAGACAGACGACAGAGGACAGAGGACAGAGGACTGGTGGATGCGCTGCGCTTATCCACCCTACTTGGCTGATCGGGTGTTCGGCAGAATCAGACTGACTTGCAGGCCACCGCCGTCGCGATTGGCCAGCGCGATGCGGCCGCAACAGCGGAGCTGGTCAGTTCGGGCCATTGCCCACCCCAGTACGGTGTTCAAATGGCGGCTAGCCCGGGCTGGCTACTCGAGGCCATTCTTGAAAACCGGAACGGTGTTGCGCCCGAACACCACATCGCTGCTGCCGGAATCGCTGCCGTTCGGGTCGGCACCAAGAGCCCCGACGATCAGGTCGTCGAGGCCATCGCCATTGCGATCCCCTGCGGTGCTGACCGAGACGCCGGAGAAGTCTTTCGCCGCCGCCCCATCGAGGCGGAAGCCATCGGCACCGCTCAGGCTACCGAGGTGGATACTGGGTGGAAACGCCTGCGCCTGGACTTCGCCCTGGAGCGCACCAGCAAGCAACAGCGCCGAGACCATTTTGGCGGTGTCGGGGGCTTCGGGCGGTGGCGTCAAAAGAGCGACTCAAACGCAAGGCGGACCGGCGCAAAGCTGCGGCGGTGTTCGGGGCAGGGGCCGAGGATGCCGAGGGCGCGGAGGTGGTCGGCGGTGGGATAGCCTTTGTGGCGGGCGAAGCCATAGCCGGGATAGCGCTGATCGAGTTCGGTCATATGTTGGTCGCGGGCGACCTTGGCGAGAATGCTGGCGGCGCTGATGGCGGGTTCGGAGGCATCACCGCCGATGATGGCGCGGGCCGGGCAGGGCAGCACTTTGGGTAATTGATTGCCATCGATCAGCGCCAGTTGCGGCGTCGGCCGCAGGGCCGCCAGGGCGCGCGCCATGCCGAGCAAAGTGGCCTGCAGGATATTGTGTTGATCGATTTCTGCGGCTGACACGAACTCGATCTGCCAGGCCAACGCGCGTTCGCGGATCAGGGGTGCCAGCCGGTTGCGGGCGGTCGCGGTCAGTTGCTTGGAGTCGTCGAGCCCGCGGATCGGGCGTTCTGGATCGAGGATGACGGCGGCGACCACGACCGGGCCGGCCAGCGGACCACGGCCAGCTTCGTCGACGCCAGCGATGCGCGTTATCGCCGTGGTCATCAGGGCGCCGTGGTGGCGTTGGCGGCGGTTCGGCCGAGCGTCGCCAGCACCGCGTGGGCGGCGGCATCGGGGTCGCTCGCGCTGAGACTCTGGTGCAGGTGTTCGAAGCAGTGCAGCAATTCCGGATCGATGTCGGCTCGGGTCAATAGCGGCAACAAGGCGGCGGCCAGTCGCTCACCGGTGCAGTCCTGTTGCAGCAGTTCCGGCACGATTACGCGCCCGGCCAAGATGTTGGGCAGTGACACCGAAGGCGATTTGAGCAGGCCGAAGGTCCGCACCAGCCAGTGACTGGTGGCGGCGATGCGATAGCCCACGACCATCGGCCGTTTGGCCAGCATCGCTTCCAGCGCCGCCGTGCCGGAGGCGACCAGCACCGCGTCGGCGGCGATCATCGCGGTCTGCGCGTTGCCGTCCATCAGGCGGATATGCTGACCCTGCGGATAACGCGCCAGCGCTGCGGCGAACGCCCGCCGACCATCGGCGCTGGCCATCGGCGCAATGATGATCAACGCTGGAATGGCGGTTCGACAGCGCAGGGCGGCGTCGATAAAGGGTTCGGCCAGACGGGCGATCTCGCCCAGTCGGCTGCCGGGCAACAGCGCCAACACGCGGGCATCGCGGGCAATGCCGAGTTGCGCGCGGGCCGCCGCCGCATCCGGATGCAGGGCAAAGCACGCGGCCAGCGGATGACCGACGAACTGCGCGTGGACCCCATAACGCGCGTAGATCGCCGGTTCCATCGGCAACAGGCACAGCACCTGATCGGCACTGCGGCCGATGCTGGCGGCGCGGTGTTCGCGCCACGCCCAAATCGAGGGGCTGACGTAGTGCAGCGTTTTCACGCCCGCCGCCTTGAGTTGCCGCTCCAAGCGCAGATTGAAGTCGGGGGCATCGATGCCGATGAACAGGTCCGGGCGCCATTGCCGCAGACGCCGACGGAGCTGGCGCCGGAGTTTGAGCAGGCGCGGCAGATGGCGCAGCACTTCGACCAGGCCCATCACCGCCAAGGCGGCGTGCGGGTACCAAACTTCGCAGCCAGCGGCGCGCATCTGCGGACCGCCGATGCCGGCAAACTCCAGCATCGGCGCGCAGCGCTGCAAGCTGCGGATCAACTCGGCGCCGAGTTGGTCACCGGAATCTTCGCCAGCCACCAGGGCGATGCGGATGGGCTTGGAGACTGGCATCGGGTGCGTGCTCGGCGCCGCTCGGTTAACGCACCAGGCCGCGCTCGCTGCGGTCGATGAAGTCGACCAGCAACTGCAGTTCTGCATCGATGGCGGCGGCTTGCGCAATCTGGTTGCGGGCTTCGGCCAGTGGCAAGCCGCTGAGATAGAGCGTTTTGTAGGCGCGCTTGACCGCGAGCAGTTGGTCGGCGGAAAAACCGCGACGCTTGAGGCCTTCGCTGTTGATCCCCTTGGGCTCGGCAAAATGCCCGGCGACGGTAAAAAAAGGCGGTACGTCGCGATTGATCACCGAGCCCATCGAGGTAAAGGCATGGGCACCGACGCGGCAGAATTGATGGACCAGCGAATAGCCGCCGAGGATCGCGTAGTCATCGACGCTGACATGACCGGCGAGCGCCGCCGCATTGGCGATCACGGTGTGGTCGCCGACCCGACAATCGTGGGCGATATGTACGTAGGCCATCAGCCAGTTGTCGTTGCCGATGCGGGTGACGCCGCCGCCGCCAGCGGTGCCACGGTGCACCGTCATCGACTCGCGAAAGGTGTTGCCGTCGCCGATCTCCAGACGGGTGGTCTCGCCCTGATATTTTTTGTCTTGCGGGTCGGCACCGATCGAACAAAACGGAAAGAACCGATTGTCGCGGCCGATGCGCGTTGGTCCTTCGATCACCACATGCGAACCGAGCACCGTGCCGGCACCGATGTCGACGTTCGCGCCAATCACACAAAACGGCCCGACGCTGACGTTCGCGCCCAGTTGCGCGCGGGCATCGATGCAGGCAGTTGGGTGGATCACGCGTTCTTCTCGGGCGCGGCGCACAGCAACTCGGCGCGGGCGACCTCTTTACCGTCTACCAAGGCTTGGCACTGATATTGCCCCATCCGTCGGAGCAGCCGCTTCTGGGCGACTTCGAGCACCAGTTGATCGCCGGGGACGACCGGCCGCGAGAAGCGCGCTTTGTCTACCCGCACCAGATAGTAGAGCTGGTCGGCGGTGGCGTTGAAGGCATCGGAAAGTTGCGTCAACAAGCCCGACGCCTGGGCCATTGCTTCGATCAGCAACACCCCTGGCATCACCGGCGTGCCGGGAAAGTGGCCGAGGAAGAACGGCTCATTGAAGGTGACGTTCTTGATCGCCCGCAGGCGTTTGCCGGCCTCAAACTCGATGACCCGATCCACCAGCAGGAACGGGTAACGGTGCGGCAGGATCGCAGCGATTTGCCGAATGTCGATCGGCAGGGTGAGGGTGGGGCGGTCGGCGCTCATGAATCTTTGGGTTCCTTCGGTTTGAGTTGGCGGGCGATGCGGTCGAGTTGGCGAAAGCGGGCGGCGTTCTTCGCCCATTCGCGCTTGGGCTGGATCGGCGTGCCGGAGCAATATTCGCCAGCTTCGCGAAGCGAATGGGTCACCAGACTCATCGCACCGACGACCACGCCATCGGCGATTTCGATGTGGCCAATGATACCGGCACCACCACCGATCAAGCAGTGGCGACCGATGCGTGCGCTGCCAGCGATGGCGGTGCAGCCAGCGATGGCGGTGTGGGCGCCGATCTGGACGTTGTGGCCCACCTGGATCAGGTTATCCAGGTGCACGTCGGCCTCCAGCGTGGTATCGCCGAGCGCGCCGCGATCGATGCAGGTATTGGCGCCGATCTCGCAATCATCGCCGATGCAGACGCCGCCGAGTTGCGGCACTTTGCGCCACTGGCCGTGATCCATGGCGAGGCCAAAACCTTCGGCGCCGAGTACCGCGCCCGGGTGGATCAACACCCGTTGTCCCAAACGACAGCGTTCGACCAAGGTGACCCGCGCCAGCAAGCGGCAATGCGCGTCGATCGTGCAGTCGGGTCCGATGCTGCAACCCGGGCCAATCGCTACGCCAGCCGCAATGCGCACGCGCGGACCGATGTTGCACAGCGGACCGATGCTGGCGCTGGCAGCAATCTCGGCGCTGGCGTCGATCACCGCACTGGGGTGGATGCCGACCACGGCCAGCGGGCGCTGCTCAAACAGGCTGGCGATGCGCGCAAAATCGACATAGGGTTGATCGCTCAGCAAGTAGCAGCCGGTTTCCGGGCGGGTTTGCTGATGCCCGATCACCACCGCACCGGCCGCGGTGTCGGCGAGTTGTTTGCGATAGCGCGGATTGGCCAGAAAGGCGATCTCACCGGGGGTTGCCGCCAGCAGTGAGTTAACCCCGGTGATGATTGGATCGGGCCGACCGATCAGGGTGAGCGCAAAGCGTTCGGCCAATTCACCGAGACGAAACCGGGCGGCGCCTGGCGCGACTGCCGGAATCATCATTGCGCGCCGCTGCGGGCGGCCGATTTGCGCAACTGCTCGAGCACCTGGTCGGTGATGTCGATCGCCGGGCTGGCGTACAGCACCGGCGCCGGGATCACCAGGTCATAGGCGTTGGCGCGGGCAAACACGATCACCGCATCGTTGATCTCGGGCCAGCGCCGGTTGAGTTCTTCATCCATGCGCGATTTCAAATCGTCGCTGAGTTGCTTGCGGGTGCGATCCAGCGAGCGCTTGAGGGTGACGATCTCGTTGTGCAGCGAATCGGCAGCGGCTTTGGGCATGACCGCTGCCTCACGTCGTTCGCGGGTTTCCAGATCGACCAGCCGCGCCGCCGAGGCTTTGAGCAATTGGTCGCGGGCGCGGAACTCACTTTCCAGGCGGGCGCGACCGTCGATGACTTGCGGCGCGTTGTCGAGCAAGCGTTTCATGTCGACGTAGCCGATGCGGGTGCCTTCGGCCAAGGCGCGGCTGGTGACACCACTGCCGACCATCCACAAGCAAGCCGCCAGCAACATCCACGGGATGGCTGGCGGCTGCGCTGCTGGGGCCGTGGTGGCGCATCGGCGGATGGCGGTTCTCCGTGACTGGGCGGGCTAAAACTGGCTGCCAAAAGTGAATTGCAGGGTTTCGGTGCGGTCTCCGCTCTTCGACCGCAACGGTTTGACCAAGTTGATGATAATCGGCCCGACCGGCGCTTGCCACTTGAACGAGAGCCCGGTCGATGCGCGCAGTTCGCCGGCGTCCCAACTGCTGGGCGAGTCGAAGACGTTGCCGACGTCGACAAAATAGGAGAACTGCGAGGAGTCGCTGTCGCTCTTGGTAAACGGGGTGGGGAAGATCAGCTCGGCGGTGCCCACGGTCTTGAAGGCGCCGCCCAGCGGTTGCCGGAAGGAGGAGCTAAAGCCCGGGTTCAGATCGAACGGGCCGAGGGTGTTGTCCTCAAACCCACGCACCGAACGGGTGCCGCCGGCAAAGAAGTTCTTGTAGAACGGCAACGATGAATTGCCGCCATAACCATCACCGTAGCCGACCTCGGCTCGGGTCAGGATCGAATAGCGCTTGTTGAGCGGGAAATAGTGCGCGTATTCGTAATTGAGTTTCCAGTACTGAAAATCGGAGCCGGGCAGGGCGATCTCACCGAAAACCCGCTGAAAGCTGCCGGCGGTGGGGGCAAAGAACTTGTTGCGGGAATCGCGCGCCCAGCCTGCGGACAGACTCATGGTGTTGATGTTCCAGCGCCGATTGGGACCGACACTGACCGGATCGATGCCGGGGATACCATCGTCGTCCTGGATGTCGTTGGGGTCGAGATTGCCATTGTCGTCGGTGTGAAAAAACGGAAAGGCGGCGCGCGGGCCGAGTTCGCGGGTCAACTGATTGATCAGCACCTGCGGGGTGATGCCGTCGGTGGTGTTGATTTGATTGCGGTCCAGGCCCAACGCCAGCGACACGGTATCGGTCTCGCTGAACGGAATGCCCAACTGGACACTGCCGGCAGCGGTGTTGGTGGTGAATTGCGCCAGATTGGCGTCGCCGAAGTCCTGCTTGGCGTAGCTCAGTTGATAACCGACGCTGATGCCATCGTCGGTGAAATACGGATCGACGAAGTTCAGGTCAAGACGTTTGCTGAAACTGTTGTTCTGTACGGTAACGCCGATGCTGTTGCCCCTCCCCATGAAGTTGCGTTGGGTGACCGATACGGTGGTAATGAGGCCTTGAAACTGCGAATAGCCGACGCCGAACTGGAACGTGCCGGCGCTCTGTTCCTTGACCGTGACCAGCACGTCGACCTGATCTTCGGAGCCGGCCACCTTGGGGGTTTCGATGGTGACATCGCTGAAAAAGCCAAGCCGCCGCAGGCGCGTCTTCGAGCGGTCGATCGCTGCCTGCGAAAACCAGGAGCCCTCGACCTGGCGCATTTCACGGCGCAGTACTTCGTCCTGGGTGCGTTCGTTGCCGGCGAAATTGATCCGGCGCACGTAGACCCGCTTACCGGGTTTGACCAGCAGGGTGATACCGATGGTCTTGTGGTCGCGGTCGATGTCCGGGATCGGCGTCACTTCGGCGAAGGCATAGCCGACATTCGACAGCACCCGGGTCATCGCTTCGGCACTGTTTTCAAACTGCTTGCGCGAGTAGGTCTGGCCAACACGGGCGAACAACAAGCTGCGCATGATGGCTTCGGACAGCACCAGATCACCGGTGAGCTTGACGTCGGTCAGCGTGTAGACCGCGCCCTCGCGCACGTTGGCGGTGAGGTAGAGATCCATCTTGTTCGGGCTGATCGCCACCTGGGTGGAATCAATCGAGAAATCGACGTAGCCGCGGTCCTGGTAAAAGGAAACCAGTTTTTCCATGTCGCCGGACAATTTTTCGCGCGAGTACTGGTCGTTTTTCTTGTACCAGCTCAGCCAGTTGGTCACCCCGGATTCGAAGCCGTCGAGGATGTCTTTCTGCGGGAAGCTGTCGTTGCCGACAATATTGATGTGGCGGATTTTGGAGGCTTTACCCTCTTTGATCACGATCTTGATGTTGACGCGGTTGCGGTCGAGCTCTTCGACCTGGGGCTTGATGGTGACGCTGTATTTGCCGCGGTTGTTGTATTGGCGGGTCAATTCCTGGGTAATGCGGTCGAGTTGCAGGCGATCAAAGGTTTCGCCCTCGGCGAGGCCGATTTCCTTCAGCCCTTTGGTCAAATCTTCGGTCTTGATGTCTTTGTTGCCGATCAACTCGATCTGCGCGATCGCCGGCCGTTCGACCAGGGTCAACACCAGAATGTCGCCCTGGCGGGATACTTGAATGTCGTTGAAGAAGCCGGTCTTGAACAGGGCGCGTACCGCTTCGGCGGCACGGATCCGGTCGACGCGGTCGCCCTTTTCGATCGGGAAACTGGCGAACACGGTGCCCGCCGGAATGCGGGTCAGGCCCTCCAGTCGAATGTCGGCGACGACAAAGGCGTCGAAGTCGGCTGCGAGCGACGCCAACGAGAAAATGAGCAGCAGTAGGGCAGCGAGACGACGCATCAGACACTCCAGATGGCAGGTTCTTGTACCGGGCGGCAGCGCCTGGCGTTTAATTGGGATTGGACAGCCGGTAACACGAGTTGGTCAGCGCAACACATCGTTGAACAGCGCCAGACCAATCAGACCGGCGAGCACGGCAAGGCCCAAATACTGGCCCGCCAACAGCACACGTTCGCTCAAGGGGCGCCCTTGAACCGACTCGATAAGGTAGCTCAGGATGTGCCCGCCGTCCAAGATCGGCACCGGCAGCAAGTTCAGAATGGCGATGCCGACCGACACCGCGCCGAGAAAGCCGAGAAACCAGGCCAGACCATAATCGGCCATGGCATTGGCGACGCGGGCGATGGTGATCGGCCCCGACAGGTGCCGTGGCGAGATCACGCCAACCAACATGTCGCGCAAAAACCCGAAGGTCTTGGTGGTGGTGGTCCAGGTCTCGGCGAGCGCCGCCGGCAGGGCGGCCAGGGGGCCATAACGCAGCACGGCGTCGCGCTTGGGCGGCTGGGCGCCGATGCCGATGCGAAAGCCGGTGCTGCCGTCGTCGTTGACCACGGTTTTGGCGATCACCTCGACCGCCAGCGTCTGCTGGCCACGGCGCAATTGCAGATGCAGGTTCGGGTCGCGTCCGGCGGCATCTTGCAGCAATTCGTAGAAGTCGTTGAAGTCGCTGACCGCTTGCTGGTTGATCGCCAGCAAGACATCGCCAGTTTGCAGGCCGGCCCGCGCGGCGGGATCGCCAGCAAGCACTTGGCCGACGACCGCGGGCTGTTGCAGTGCCAGGCCGATGGCCGCAGGTAGCGCGCGGTCATCCAGGCTGCGCGGGAGTTTGGACAGGGCAAGCACCAGGCGACGGTCATCGCCATCGGCTTCGCGCACGCTGACGGTGGCGTCGCGACGATAGAGGGCGGCTTCCAACACGGCGGTCGAGGCTTCTGACCAGGTGCGCACTGGCGTCTCGTCTACCGCCAGCAGCTTGCTGCCAGCGCTCAAACCAGCGCTGGCGGCAAGCCCGCTGGTGCGTCCCAGGATCGGCTGATAGTCGGGTTTGCCGACCGCAAACATCAGCCAGAACGCGAGGATGGCGAGCAAGAAATTGAAGCCCGGTCCGGCTGCGGCGATGGCAATTTTCTGCGCGGTGGATTTGTTGTTGTGGGCAAACGCTCGCAGTTCGGCGGGCACCGCTTCGGCGCGTTCATCGAGCATCGACACGTAGCCGCCGAGCGGGATCGCAGCGAGCACGTATTCGGTGCCGTCCTTGCCGGTATGCCGCCACAGTGCGGTGCCGAAGCCGATCGAAAACCGCAGCACTTTGACGCCGCAACGCCTCGCCACCCAAAAATGGCCAAACTCATGAAAAGTGACCAGCACGCCAATGGTGACCAGGTACCACCAGAGCGATCCGAAAAACTCAGCCATGACGCTTTTCCAACTGTTGAATGAGGGCGCTGGCCACGCGTCGCGCTTCGCTATCGGTGGCCAGAACGGTCGGCAGTGTAAACACATTTGTCTGAATGACGGCAGCGAGACTGGCTTCGATCACTTCGGCGATGCCGAGAAATGACAGTTGGCCGGTCAAGAAAGCGTCGACGGCGACTTCATTGGCGGCGTTCAGCACCACCGCCGCCATCGGCCCTTGGCGCAGTGCTGCCTGCGCCAGCGCCAGGCAGGGAAAAGCGTGCAGATCGGGCGGTTCAAAGCACAACGACCCGGCACTGAGCAGATCGAGGCGGGCGACGCCGCTGTCGATGCGTTCGGGCCAGGCCAATGCCTGGGCGATCGGCGTGCGCATGTCGGCCGGGCCGAGCTGCGCCAGCAGCGAGCCATCGACGTATTCCACCAGCGAATGCACCAGGCTTTGCGGATGCACCAGCACGTCGATCTGGTCGGCGGCGAGCCCGAACAGCCAATGCGCTTCGATCACCTCCAGCCCTTTGTTCATCAGCGTGGCCGAATCCACCGAGATCTTGCGGCCCATGGTCCAGCGCGGATGGCGCACCGCTTGCTCCGGGGTAACCAGCCGCAGCGCTTCTCGGCTGAAGCCAAGAAATGGCCCGCCCGATGCGGTCAGCAGAACGCGGCGGATGCCATGCGCTGCGGGATTGCGTCGGTAATCGCGCGGCAGGCACTGGAAGATCGCGTTGTGTTCGCTGTCGAGCGGGATCAACTGACCACCGCTGGCGGCGAGTGCGGCAAACAGCAACGGCCCGGCCATCACCACGGATTCCTTGTTGGCGAGCAACAAAGTTTTACCGGCACCGGCCGCGGCCAGGGTGCTGGAGAGCCCGGCGGCACCGACGATGGCGGCGATCACCAGATCGACATCGGCGGCGCTGGCGATGCTGTCGAGGGCGTCGGCGCCGACGCGCACTTCGATGCTGGCCAGCCCAGATGCCGACAACTGCGCGATCAGTGCCAATGCCGCAGCGGGCTCGGTAACCACCACCCGCCGCGGGCGGAACTGTTGGCAGAACAGCAACAGTTTGTGGATGTTGCGCTGCGCCGACAGTGCCACCACCTCGAAGCGCTCCGGATGCAGCGCGATCACCGCCAGCGCGTTGCTGCCAATCGAGCCGGTCGCGCCGAGAATGGCGATTCTGCGGCGTTGGCTTGCGGGGGGTTGGCGGACCGTCAAAGGTGTAGCCAGATCAGGCCGGCGGTGAATACCGGTAACGCCGCGAACAGGCTATCGAAACGATCAAACACGCCGCCGTGGCCGGGAAACAATTGGCCCGAATCCTTGCAACCGGCGTGGCGCTTGATCAGGCTCTCAAACAGGTCGCCGATGATCGAGAACGCCACCGTGAGTGCCGCTAACGCCAGCACCGACCAGCGCGCTGAACCCGCCAGTCCCAGCAGCGAGGCGCCCGCCCAGGCGTACAAAATGGCGCCGCCGAAGGCACCATAGACCCCGGCCCAGGTTTTGCCGGGGCTGATTCTTGGGGCCAGTTTGCGGCGGCCAAATTGGCGCCCGCAGAGATAAGCAAATACATCCGCGCACCAGATCAGCACCAGCAGAAACAGCACCCAAAAGGCACCGCGATGGCTGCTGCCGTGCAGATAGACACCGGCGCTCCAGGCCGGCACCACCGCCAGCGATCCGGCCAGCAACTTGAGCGTGACAGCGCCGCGCTGATCGCCGTGGGCAAACTCGAAGCAGCGCAACCAGATTGGTACCAGCAGCCAGAAGCCGAGACCGATGCCAAGGGCGATCCGCAAGGACTGGGCGGCCGCGGTCCACAACCAGGCGATCACCAGCAAGTTCATCAACACAAACAAACCGCGCTGCCAGCGCGCGTGGCAACCGGCCATGGCGGACCACTCCCACAGGCCGATGGCAAACACCGCTGCCAGGGCCAGGGCAAAACCGCCGGTCGGCAGTTTCAGTACGCCGAGCACCGCCAGCGGGGCCAGCACCAAAGCGGTCAAAGCACGTTGCTGGAGGCCGCTCTTGGCGGGCTTTACGGTGGTTTCGTTCACGCCGATTTCCTGGTTTGGGCACCGGTACGACCAAAGCGACGTTCGCGGCGGGTGAAGGCGCTCAAGGCCTGATCCAGACAATCAGCATCGAAGTCGGGCCACAGGGTCTCGGTAAACCACAATTCGGCGTAGGCCAACTGCCAGAGCAGAAAGTTGCTGATGCGCTGTTCGCCGCCGGTGCGAATAAATAAATCTGGCTCGGGCAAATCGGCCAGCGCAACCGCCGCCTGAAGGTGCTGCTCGGTGATGGCTTCGGGGTCGAGGGCGCCAGAGGCTGCCTGTCGGGCCAGGGTACGGGCCGCCGCGGTGATGTCCCAGCGCCCGCCGTAGTTGGCGGCGACATTGAGCCGCAGCCGACTATTGCCCTGGGTGCGGGTTTCGGCCTGTTGCATGCGGGCGCCGAGCTCGGGGTCAAAACCCTGCACATCGCCGATGAAACTCAAGCGCACGCCGTTCTGTTGCAGGCTATCGACTTCTTTGTCCATCGCCAGCATGAACAATTTCATCAAGGCGTTGACCTCGGTTTTCGGGCGCTTCCAGTTCTCGCTGGAAAACGCGAACAAGGTCAGTGCCGGGATGCTCCGACGCAGGCAGGCCTCGACCACGGCGCGGACCGCCCGCACCCCGGCGCGGTGGCCGAAAGTGCGTGGCTGGTGACGCGCCTCAGCCCAGCGGCCGTTGCCATCCATGACGATGGCAAGGTGCCGGGGCAGGCGCTGTACGGCAATGGCCGGATCGAGGGAGATCATGATCGGTCGCGCAAGGCGGCGCTGCTTACATCGCCAGCAATTCTTTTTCTTTGTCTTTGACGACTTCGTCCACGCTGACGATCAAACGGTCGGTGAGTTTCTGGATCTCAGTCTCGGCGCGGCGCTCGTCGTCTTCGGAAATCTTTTTGTCTTTTTCCAGATCCTTGATCTGCCCCATGGCGTCGCGGCGGATGTTGCGGATCGCCACCTTGGCGCTCTCGCCTTCGTGATGCACATGCTTGGCGAGCTCTTTGCGGCGCTGCTCGGTGAGCGGCGGCAGATTGATGCGGATGACCAGGCCGGCGGTATTCGGGTTCAGACCCAGGTCGGAAGCGATGATCGCTTTCTCGACGATCTGCACCATGCTCTTTTCCCACGGCGTGATGGTCAGCGAGCGGGCATCGACCACGGCAATCGCGGCGACCTGCGACAGCGGCACCTCCGAGCCGTAATAATTTACCTTCAGGTGATCGACCAGACTGATGCTGGCGCGACCGGTGCGCAGTTTGGAAAGGTCGTGCTGCAGCGTTTCGACGCTCTTTTGCATGCGCATTTCGGCGTCGGTCTTGATCGGTGCAATCATGGCATCACCCTGCTGGTTGAAGTTCGCTGCGCAGTATAGCCGCCCCAGCTGGCGCGCTTCGGTCCTGGCGTTACTGGCCTGGCGTTACTGGCCTGGCGTTACTGGCCTGGCGTTACTGGCAGACCAAAGTGCCGATTGCTTCGCCTTGCATCAGCCGCATCAGATTGCCGCGTTGGTTGATGTCGTAAATACGCAGCGGCATGCAGTGGTCGCGGCAGAGGGCAATGGCAGCGGTGTCCATCACCCCGAGATTGCGTTGAATCACGTCTTCGTAGCGCAACTGCTGATAGCGGATGGCGTTGACGTCGGTGGCCGGGTCGGCGCTGTAGACGCCGTCTACTTTGGTCGCCTTGAGCAGCAATTCGGCGCCGACTTCGACGGCGCGCAAGGCGGCGGCGGAATCGGTGGTAAAAAATGGATTGCCGGTACCGGCGCCGAACAACACGATGCGGCCCTTCTCCAGGTGACGAATTGCCCGCCGACGAATGTAGTCCTCGCAGATTTCGTTGATCTTGATGGCGCTCATGGTGCGCGCGACCATGCCGCGTTTCTCGATGGCATCCTGCATCGCCAGACAGTTCATTACCGTCGCCAGCATGCCCATGTGATCGCCGGTGACGCGGTCCATGCCGGCCGCGGCGAGGCCGGCGCCGCGAAAAATGTTGCCGCCGCCGATAACCACGCCGACCTGGACCCCGGCGCGCGCCACTTCGATCACTTCATCGGCGAGGCCACCAAGCACCACCGGATCGATGCCGTAGTTCTCTTTGCCGATCAGTGCTTCGCCGCTCAGTTTGAGCAGAATGCGGTGGTATTGAACTTTGCTCATGGCGTTCTCGGCGATTCAGACGACAGACGACAGACGACAGAAGACAGAAGACAGACGACAGAAGACAGAAGACAGACGACAGAAGACAGAAGACAGAAGACAGAAGACAGAAGACAGAAGACAGAAGACAGAAGA
>PEUI01000297.1:0-4724 GCA_002785585.1 Lysobacterales bacterium CG02_land_8_20_14_3_00_62_12 | reverse complement strand
AGACGGAAGACGGAAGACGGAAGACGGAAGACGGAAGACGGAAGACGGAAGACAGACGACGGAAGACGGCGCTACCAAGAGGCTTGCTGGCCGTGCTGCGCCACACCGCGCCAACGCTTTGATCAGGCCAACCGGCGTCGGCAATGGCTGGGACAACCGTTCACGCGAAAAACTGCCCTGACACCCGCCGCCGTCGATCAAACCGTGGAAAAAAAGGGAGCAACCGGGCTCCCCGTTTTTGGTTCCGCAGACGCTTCAGGCCAAGCCCGCCTGTTTCATGACTTCGGCGGCGTAATCTTCGACGACTTTTTCAATGCCCTCGCCAACCGCCATGCGGCGGAAACTCAATACCTCGGCGTTGGCCGTTTTCAGTACTGCTTCGACCGACTGATCGGTGTCCAGCGCGTAGGGCTGTCCGAGCAAGGTCACTTCGTTGATGATCTTGGCCATCTTGCCGGTGACGATCTTCTCCAGAATGGCGGCGGGTTTGGCCTTGTCTTTATCGCTCATCTTGGCCATTTCGATTTCTTTTTCCTTGGCCACAAACTCGGCCGGTACATCGCTGGCCTGGAGGTACGGCGGGTTCAGCGCCGCGATGTGCATGGCCAAGCCCTTGGCCAGCTCGGCGCTGCCGCCTTTGAGCTCAACCAGAACGCCAATGCGGCCGCCGTGGACGTAGCCAGCGACGTGATGGCTGCTGTCGATCCGGGCGAGACGGCGCAGTTGCACGTTTTCACCGACCTTGGCGATCAGCGTGGCGCGGGTTTCCTCAACGCTGGCCGCGCCGATTTTGGCGGCCTTGAGGGTTTCGATGTCGTTGGCACGATTGGCCAGCGCGGCCTCGGCGACGGCCTTGGTGAAAGCGATGAAGTTTTCGTCCTTGGCCACAAAATCGGTTTCCGAGTTGATCTCGACGATCACCGCTTGCTGGCCATTGGCGGCGAGGGCGACGCGACCTTCGGCGGCGATCCTGCCGGCCTTCTTGTCGGCTTTGGCGAGGCCCGACTTGCGCAGGCTCTCCATCGCAATATCGATATCGCCGCTGGTTTCGACCAGCGCTTTCTTGCATTCCATCATGCCGGCGCCAGAGCGCTCGCGCAGTGCTTTTACCATTGCCGCAGTAATTTCCATGGGGACCTCAAACTAAGGATTCGGGAGACAAGCTGTCCCTCGAGACAGCCAAGCGCGCCCACCTTGGGCGCGCTGATACAACGGCTTACTCGGCGTCGGCAACTGCTGCGGTGCTGACGGGCTCTGCTGCGGTGCTGACGGGCTCTGCTGCGGTGCTGACGGGCTCCGCTGCGGCGGCAACGTCGGCGGGCTTGGGTCGGCTGACCGGCGGTCCGCGACGCTGACCGGCTGGTGCCGGGCGCGGATTGTCGCGGCGTTGACCGGGCTTGTTCGCCGACGGCCGGCGCTTGTCGTCGTCACGACCACGGCTGGGACGCGGCGCCACGATCGGATTGCCCTCGGCATCGAGTTCGATGAACTCATCTTTGACCATCGCGGCGGTGATCGGCGCGGCGGCCTTGCCTTCGAGCACCGCATCGGCGGCGGCGTGGGCGTAGAGCGAAACGGCGCGGATGGCGTCGTCGTTGCCAGGAATGACGTAATCGACCAGGGTCGGGTCATAGTTGGTATCGACCACGGCGACGATCGGAATGCCCAGCGTCTTGGCTTCCTTGATGGCGATTTCTTCGTGACCGACATCGATCACGAACAGCGCGTCGGGCAGGGACGGCATATTTTTGATGCCGCCGAGCGAGCGCTCGAGTTTTTCTTGCTCGCGTTTCAATTGCAGCACTTCGTGCTTGACCAGTTTTTCGAAGCGGCCGTCGAGCGCCATCGCTTCAATTTCTTTCAGCCGCGATACCGACTGCTTGACGGTGCGGAAATTGGTCAGCATGCCACCGAGCCAGCGATGCGCAACGAACGGCATGCCGCAGCGGGTGGCTTCTTCTTTCATGGCATCGCGGGCGGAGCGCTTGGTGCCAACAAACAACACCGTGCCGCGCTTTTGCGCCATCGCCGACAGGAAATTCATCGCGTCGGAGAACAGCGGCATGGTCTTTTCGAGATTGATGATGTGGATCTTGCCGCGGGCGCCGAAAATATACGGTGCCATGCGGGGATTCCAGTAGCGGGTTTGGTGACCGAAATGCACGCCGGCTTCAAGCATCTGGCGCATGGTGACTTGGGACATGGGAGAACTCCTCAATGGGAAGCGTGCCCGGAACTACCTTGGCTGGAAACACGCTTCGGGGTTTGGCCTCCACGATTCCTCTGCGCTGACCGCGTCCGGTTCGCTGTTGCGAGCGGTTGCGGCACCCCAGAACAGAGTTGGGAATCGTGTGTGGATTGGCGACATCGCCTGCTGGCCGGACAAAGCGCCCGACCAAGCCGCGCAATTCTAGCCGCTGCGCCAGGGTTTGGGCAAGCAGAAGTCGGGAGTCGGCAAGGGGGAGTCAGGAGTGGAGAATCGAACACTGCGCAAAAACGGAGCAATTGTGGGAGCGCCGACAAGCGTCGCGACTGTCGCAGATTCGGCAATCGCGACGCTTGTCGACGCTCCAACCATTGCCCTCGACCCGTCTCCCGCTAGACTGAACGCTTTCCACTCTCAACAACGCCACTGATGAAGATTACCCTCAAATCGCCTGCCGATATCGAAAAAATGCGCGTCGCCGGACGCCTGACCGCCGATGTGCTGGACATGATCGGCGCTTACGTCAAGCCTGGCGTCAGCACCGAAGATCTGGATCGGCGGTGTTACGAGTTCATTGTCGATACGCAAAAAGCGATCCCGGCGAACGTCAATTACAAGGGCTTTCCGAAGACCATCTGCGCCTCGGTCAACAATGTCATTTGCCACGGCATCCCGAGCCCGAGCAAGGTGCTCAAGGAGGGTGACATCGTCAATATCGATGTCGCGGTGATCCGCGATGGCTGGCATGGCGATACCAGCCGCATGTATTGCGCCGGCCAGCCGAGCGTGCTCGCCAAGCGGCTGATCGATGTCACCTTCGAGTGCATGTGGCGCGGCATTCGCACGGTGCGGGCGGGCGCTTATCTGGGCGATATCGGCCACGCCATCCAGCAGCACGCCGAGGCCAACCGGTTTTCGGTGGTGCGCGAATACTGCGGTCACGGCATCGGTCAGGTCTATCACGAAGATCCGCAAGTGCTGCATTACGGCGAAGCCGGAACTGGGCCACGGTTGGAAAAGGGCATGACCATTACCATCGAGCCGATGATCAACGCTGGTACCCGGCACACGCGGTTGTTACCCGATGGCTGGACCGTGGTTACCAAGGATCATTCGCTGAGTGCGCAGTGGGAACACACCATGGTGGTGACCGAAGATGGCTATGAAGTATTGACGCTGGGCGCTAGCGACCGTTAGTTTGCCGGTGGACCAGCGCCACCCAGCCACCGCCGCACGGGTAGCGATCACGGTTGCCCACTGGCGTCGTGATCGGGTTTGCCATGCACCGACCGGAGCGTTTCGATGCCAGCTGAGACCACGCCATCCGCCGCTACGCCATTCGATACTTCGGGCTTCCGGGAGCGTCTGCGGCGTGCCCAGTTCGAAGACGAATCGGCGTTTGCGCTGGGCGCGGATATCGAGCAACTGCTGAGCGCCCGTTGCCAACGCGTGGAGCAGGCGACGGCGGCGGCGTTCCAGCATGTTTTTCCCGAGTCGGCAGCGGTGGCGCTGGTGGCAACCGGTGGTTTTGGTCGCGGCGAACTGTTTCCGCAATCGGATGTGGACCTGTTGTTCTTGTTGGCCGACAACGCCACCCCGCTGCACAAATCCGGCGTCGAAAAGTTGCTCGGTCTGTTGTGGAACTTGGGTCTGGCGGCCAGCCACGCGACCCGGACCGTGGCCGAATGTGTGCAGGAGGCGCGCACCGATATCAGCTCGGCCACGGCATTGATTGAAGCCCGCCGCTTGGCTGGCGCCGAGGCACTCTTCCAGCGCTTGCTGTTGGCGATTACGCCGCAGCAACTTTGGTCGGGGCCGGCGTTTCTCGAAGCCAAACACGCCGAGCTGAAGGCGCGCCACGCCCGCTTTCATGACACCGCGTTCAATCTCGAACCCAACGTCAAGGAAGGCCCCGGCGCGCTGCGCGATGTGCATGCGCTGTTGTGGGTGGCCCTTCGCGCTTTTGGCACCGCCGACATCCGCCAGTGGGCTGAACTCGGGCTTTGCACCGAGACCGATCAGCGCTTGTTGCTGCAATCCCGCGCCCTGCTTGGCAGCGTGCGCTATGGCCTGCACCGCGCCGCGCAACGCAAGGAAGAACGCTTGCTGTTCGATCATCAACGGGCGCTGGCGCGGATGTTCGAAGCCGCGCGCGGCCTACCCGATAACCTGGCCGTCGAGCAATTCATGCAGGGCTTTTTTCGCGCCGCTGGCAGCGTGCGCCGGATCAGCGAACGCCTGCTGTTGACCTGGGCGGCGCGGCTCGACGTCAATGCGGTGACCGCCGAACGGCCGTTGTCTGAGCCCTTCGTCGTGCGCGGTGAGCGTCTCCACAGCGTCGCCGCTGCGCTCAACCCGGAGCAATCATTGGGCGCCTTCGAGTTGTTGCTGGCGGAACCCGCGCTGGCCGGGTTGGCACCCGAGCTGGAAGCGCGCATCGCCGAAAGTTGTGCCCAATCCGCACCGGCGAGCTGGCAAGTCAGCGCCGTCGCGCACGCCTTCCTGCGCATTCTGCGGC
>PEUI01000383.1 GCA_002785585.1 Lysobacterales bacterium CG02_land_8_20_14_3_00_62_12 | reverse complement strand
GGCGATCAACGCGCCGTAGGCGGGCAAGCAGAGTTGCCCGTTTTGGATATTTCCGCTGGGCAATTCCAGGCTTTCGATCAGGCGCAGCGTGCCCTGCGCTGGCATGGCGACCTGCACTGGCTGGTCGCTCAGATTGAACGCCAACAACCAGCGTTGTTCCACCGTGCTGCGAACCAAGGCCAGCACCGGCTCGGGTGTTTCTACAAAGCGAATCGCGCCGGTAATCAGTGCGGGCTGTGAGCGGCGCCAGTGCAGCAGGCGCCGAAAGTGCTTGAGTACCGACGCTGCATCGCTGTCCTGCACCGCCACGGCCAGTGCCCGATGCGCCTCGGGAATCGGCAACCACGGCTGCCCGACGGTAAATCCGGCCTGCGCCGACGCCGTCCACGGCATCGGCGTGCGACAGCCGTCGCGGCCTTTGAACTTCGGCCAGAACGCTTTGCCATAGGGGTCTTGAACGCATTCATACGGCACTTCGGCTTCGGTCAGGCCGAGTTCTTCGCCTTGATAAACACAAACCGATCCACGCAGCGAACACAGCAGGGTGTTAAGCAATTTGGCCAGCGCCTGCGGTGGTCTGGCGCCGCCCCAGCGCGTGAGCACGCGCGTCACATCGTGATTGGAGATCGCCCAGCACGGCCAGCCCGCCGGCATTTGCGCTTCGAGTCTTTGCACGGTCTGACGAAAATGGCTGGCGCTGAAATCTTCGGTGAGCAGCTCAAAACTGTAGGCCATGTGCAGGCCACGGTCGGTGGTGTATTCGGCCATGGTGGCGAGCGAATCTTCAGACGAAATCTCGCCCAGGCTGACGGCCCCAGGAAACTGATCGAGCAAGTCACGCAGTTCCGCCAGAAAACCGAGATTTTCCGGTTGGGTGTTGTTGAACTGGTGATACTGAAAAGCATACGGATTGTCTGGGCTGAAGCCACGGCCCACCCGTTGCTCGACGGGTTTGGCCGGGTTGTCGCGCAACTGTCGATCATGGAAACAGAAATTGATCGCGTCCAATCGCAAGCCATCGACGCCGCGCTCCAGCCAAAACCGCACGACCTCGATCACCGCCCGGCGCACCGCCGGATGATGAAAGTTCAGATCCGCTTGCGACGACAGAAAATTGTGCAGGTAGTACTGGCCGCGCCGTGGCTCCCAACGCCAGGCGACCCCCCCAAAGATCGACATCCAATTGTTCGGCGGCGTGCCGTCGGCACGGGCGTCCGCCCACACGTACCAGTCCGCCTTGGGATTATCGCGGCTATTGCGACTCTCCTTGAACCAGTCGTGTTCGATCGAGGTGTGGCTCAACACCTGATCGATCATCACTTTCAATCCCAGGCGATGGGCACGCGCCAGCAACGCGTCGAACTCGGCCAGACTGCCGAACAACGGGTCCACCGCGCGGTAGTCGGCGATGTCATAACCAAAATCCGCCATCGGTGATTTGAAAAATGGCGCCACCCAGATCGCGTCCACACCGAGGCCAGCCACGTAGTCGAGCCGCTCGATGATGCCGGCCAGATCGCCAACGCCATCGCCATTGGTATCGTTGAAGCTGCGCGGATAAATCTGATAGATGACCGCGCCACGCCACCAGGGCGCCTCCGGCGTGGCCAGATTTTGCGCCGTCGGGTCGGCGGCGTGGGTCGCCAGGTTTCGTTCAAGCAAGCGGGTATTGCGCATCGGTTGACTCTCGCTCAAGCGAACGGGTTGGGGTGCTGACGATGGCCGACCAGAACCGAAGCCCCAGCTTAAATGCAGGCATCGATCCGCCATCCGATCTGCATACGTATTCATCGATGACCGTCGCGGCGGCCGCTGGCACTGGCGTTACCGTGCGGCCACGCCGGTGGCCACCGACGCCGACCAACGCCCGCTGCCAGGTAATCATCAGCAGCCCGCCAACACCCTACAAATCGACGCCACTTGTCGAATAAAGGCAGCCATGAACGAGCACAGCGTACAGATCGGCATTTTCATTGGCTTGACTGCCCTGGTCGCGATCTTGACCTGGTGGAAGTGTCGCCACATCGTCCATAGCAAGGATAACTCGAAGGACTATTTTCTCGCCGGTGGCACGCTGGCCTGGCCCTTTATCGCGGGATCGCTGCTGTTGACCAATCTCAGCGCCGAACAGTTGGTGGGCATGAACGGTGCCCAGGTGATGGTGGTGGCGTGGTGGGAGTTCGGTGCCGCCGCTGGCTTGCTGGTGCTGGCAAAAGTATTGGTGCCGATGTACTACCGTTACGGTTGCACCACGACCACCGAGTTGCTTGAGCACCGCTTCCAGAACGCGTCGATCCGCACGATCGTGTCGCTGCTGTTTCTCACCGGCTATTTATTCATTCTGCTGCCGGTGGTGCTGTATACCGGCGCGGTGTTCATGCAGTCGATGTTTCACCTGCGGCTATCGATTTTCGTCATCGCCCTGCTGCTCGCCACTGGCGGATTGCTCTATGCCGCCTTTGGTGGCCTGCGCGCGATTGCCATTTCCGACACTTACAACGGCGTCGGCTTGCTGGTGATGGGGATTGCCGTCACCGCGTTTGCACTCGCCGCGGTGCATTGGGATCTCTCCGGCCTTCCGGTCGAACGGCTGACGCTTTGGGGCGATGCCCAATCCGACATTCCCTGGCCGACGCTGCTCACCGGCATGTTGTTCATCCACATTTTTTATTGGGGCACCAACATGGTGATCGCGCAACGCGCGCTCGCCGCCCACTCGGTGCGCGAGGCGCAAAAAGGCATCTACGCCGCCGCCTTGTTCAAGCTGATGACGCCTTTGATCGTGGTGCTGCCCGGCCTGATCGCCTACAAACTTTACGGTGATGTGGGCGATATCGCGTACGGCAAATTGGTCGCTGATGTGCTGCCGCCGTGGTTGTCGGGCGCGTTTGCGGCGGTGATTGCCGGGGCGGTGCTGTCGAGCTTCAACTCCTGCCTGAACTCGGCCTCGGCGCTGTACACCTGTGACATCCACGTCAAATATTTCAACGCCAACGCCGACCTGCGCCGCATCGGCCAGTTGGTGGCGGTGGTATTCACCTTGGGAGGCTTGGCGATGGTGCCGGTGTTTCAGCACTCGCGCAGCATCATTGCCACCCTGCAACAGTTGAACGGCCTGTATTCGATGCCGGTGTTGGCGGCGTTTTTGGCTGCCTTGCTGTTTACCCGCGCCAATCCGCAGGCGATCAAGATCGGCCTGCTGTTTGGCGCCGCCCTGTACGCCGCGTTCACCTTCCTCTGGTCGCCACTGCATTACATCCATCTGATGTTCATCACCTTGGTCAGCACCCTGCTGCTGATGGCCCTGCTCAATCGACTGCTGCCCACACCGAGCAAGAAATCGAAGGGTGATTAAGCTCAGCACATCCACCTACCACTAGCGCACAGTAGGTCGGATCAAGCCGCGCGTCGCAGTTGGGTCAGGGGCCGGAGCTGGTTCGCGGCGGATCCGACAATGACCGCAGCCCCACCGCATTGCGTCGGATCCGCCGCTCGGCACCGCTGCAACGGAGGCACTGCGGCAGCGGCTTGATCCGACCTACGCCGCTGCTGGACGGATCCGCCCAGTAGGGCGAATCGACTGCCAGCGCGTTGGAACACCTCGACCACGCGCCACAAAAAATGACGCTAACCCGCTCGCCGCACCGAGCAGTGGTTCGGTTTTTGTAATGAATACGTATGTAGAGGGCTATGCCCACCCGGTCACCGCACCTAGGATGCGGTCGAGTCGATGACTAAGACCGTCACTGGCGAGCAATCGGTTGCGTGCCCTGTCCCTTCTGACCGGCGCAGGCGCGATCACATTCACTCTGGAGGGCACCCATGATTAACCTGAAACGAAACCTGCTGACCTTGGCCTTGGCGTCCACCGGCTTCTGCTGGATCGCGGCCAGCTCGGCCGCCGAAACCGCGCAGTCGGCCGATGCCACCGTCGCCGCTGACACGGATGCCAGCGCCGACGCCGATGCCGATGCCGCCAAAGCGAAAGCGAAAGCGAAAGCGAAGCCCGAAGCCACCACCGAGCTGGAACAGATCGTGGTCACCGGCTTTCGCGGCAGTATCGAATCCGCCATCGCCACCAAGCGCGACAACAGCTCGATCGTCGAGTCGGTTTCCGCCGAAGACATCGGTAAATTGCCCGACGTGAGCATCGGCGAAGCCCTCGCCCGCTTGCCCGGTCTAGC
>PEUI01000369.1:1201-8057 GCA_002785585.1 Lysobacterales bacterium CG02_land_8_20_14_3_00_62_12 | reverse complement strand
GCGGAACTACGGGTGTCCGCGGTGGCGTCCTGGGCGCTGCCGATTGGCAGGTGAAAGCAGTCATCATGTGTCAATACAAGACCTGACCCCTAATTCTGTCTGACCCCTAGTTCTGTCACCGGGTCGGAAGCGGGATCGTGAGCGTACTCCGCGTCCTCCACTCTGCGCGGCAATATCCATAGAAGCCAACCTACTCTTCCCCATGCAGCGCCACGATCTCGGCCTCTTTTTCCGCCCACAGGGTATTGATCCAGTGCTGGAAACGGTCCCGGAACGCTGCATCATTCTCGTAGTCACCACGCAACAAATCGCTTGGCAACGGTCGTTCCCGAACGCGCACCTTGACGCTGGGGATGCGCCCAGCCAGCAGATCGGAAAGCGTCGGCCGACCGGCCGGATAAACGATGCTGACATCGACCACAGACTGCAGGATTTCGCCCATCGCGTTCAACACGAACGCCACACCACCGGCTTTTGGCCGCAGCAAGTGCGGATAGGGCGACCGCTGCGCCGCGTGTTTTTCTGGCGTGTAGCGGGTGCCTTCAACGAAGTTCATCACCGACACCGGCATCTGCCGAAAACGCGCGCAGGCCTTCCGGGTGGCTTCGACATCCTTGCCTTGCAGCGCTGGCTCACGCTCGATCTGCTGGCGCGAATAGCGCCGCATAAATGGAAAATCCAGCGCCCACCAAGCCAGACCGAGCAGCGGCACCCAGATCAATTGCTGCTTGAGAAAAAACTTGAGAAACGGAATGCGCCGATTAAATACTTTCTGCAAGATCAGAATATCCACCCAGCTCTGATGATTGCTGATCACCAAATACCAACCGTGCCGCGACAGACTGCCCTGCCCCTGCACGTCGACTTGCAGTGGCGTGAGATGATCCATCATCCAACTGTTGACCGCGATCCAACGCTCGGCAATGCGCACCAGCAGCCGACTCAAAGCCCGCCGCCAGCGCGGCAACGGCAGCAGCCATTTGGCCAATGCCAACAACAGCAAAACGCTGGTGTGCGCCACCGTGTTGAGCACGACCAACGTCACGATCAACAACCAGCGTAGGGTGGATAGCATCGGCATGGCCCAACTTGCGGCGGGATCGATAGTGTCCCTGATTCAAACCGGCTTTGTCATTTCGGTTCGGTGCTGATTGCGGCGTGCGCCGCAGCAACCATCTGCGGGGTGATTAGATCGCGCGCTTTCCACCACAGCCAGACCACCACCACCAGCGTCACCGAGGCCCCGGCCAGCACCGAGCTGCGCAATCCCAAGACGCGGGCGGCGGCGCCGGATTCGAAGGCGCCAATCTCATTGGACGCGGTGACAAACAGACCATTGACCGCCAACACGCGGCCACGCAGATGGTCGGGCGGCACCGCGTTGAGCAGGTATTGCCGGATCACCACGCTGATGCTGTCGAAGGCGCCGGTCAGAAACAGCATCGCCAGCGATAGCCACAGATTGGTCGAGACCGCGAACACCAGTGTCGCCAGGCCAAACCCCGCGACTGCCAGCAACATGTTCCGCCACAAATGGGTGCCGACCGGTGAGAACCGTGCCAGCAACAACAGGGTCAGCACCGCGCCAATCGACGGCGCCGCGCGCAGCCAACCGAGCCAGGTCGGGCCAACCCGCAGCACATCCTCGGCAAACGCCGGCAAGATCGCCACGACACCGCCAAACAACACCGCCACCAGATCCAGACTGATCGAATACAGCAGCGGCCGCGACTGGAAGACAAATCGGAAGCCGCCGCGAATCGCCAGCAGGATCGGTTCCCGGTTCAGCGCTGGCGGGTTGGCCGGCGGCCGAATCAAGACCAGCAACAACAGCGCGATGGCGATCAGCACGACGACCACCAGCAAGGTGCCGCCCAAGCCAATCGGCGCATACAAAAACCCGGCGACCAAGGGCCCGAGCACCGCACCCAACTGCCAGAAACTCGAACTCCAGGCCGAGGCGTTGGCATACACCGCAGGCGGAATCAGCGATGCCCGCAAGGCCGACGCCGCCGGACCATAAAAACCGCGCGCCAGACCGACGCCGGCCACCGCCAGATAGACCGAGGTGAGCAGGGCAAAATCGCTTAGCTGATCGGCGTGGCGCATCAGCGCATCGAGCACGATGGCACCGAGCAACATGCCGCTGACGCTGATCACGACGATGCGTTTGCGGCGGCCACGATCGGCCAGCGCGCCGCCATAGAGCGCCACCAACAGATACGGCACGGCGGCTGACAAGCCGATCAAACCCAGCGTCAACGGATCGCGGGTGCGCTGATACAGCGCATAGCCGAGCGCCACTTCCTGCGCCAGCAAGGCAATCGTCAACAGCAGCGCACCCGCCACAATCAGCAAGGTGAAGTCGCGCAGTTTCAGTGCAGCAAAAGCGTTGGCAGACACCAGGGCATCGTCTCGGTCAGGCGGGGATGACCGCGACTGTAGGCTAGCGTGCGGCCCCAATCGCGATCCGGCCATCCTATCCAGCAAGCGCACAAATCGCGACAATGCGGGTCATGATCGCCAAACCGCCACCGCCCCGTAAGCCTTCGCCGCAGCCACCGCAACCCGTCGCACGCCGACCTGTTGGCAGACCCGGCGCGGCAAAACCACGGCCAGTGCCAGCGGCACCCGGCTTTGACTGGCGCGAGCGCGCCCACCAATACGCGTTGCTGATGCGGCTGCATCGCCCGATTGGCTGGCTGTTACTGCTGTGGCCAACCTGGTGGGGGCTGTGGATGGCCGCGCATGGCCTGCCGCATTGGCAGGTGTGGGTCATTTTCACCCTGGGCGTCGTCGTCATGCGCTCGGCCGGCTGCGTCATCAACGACTGGGCCGATCGCTGGTTGGATCGCGGGGTGAAACGCACCCGCGAGCGGCCGCTGGTCAGCGGCACGGTCAGCGCAACCGAAGCGTTGGTGTTGTTCGCGGTCTTGCTGCTGATCGCCTTTGGCCTGGTGCTGCTGACCAATCCGCTGACCCTGCGGCTGGCTTTCGTCGGCGTCGGGCTTGCGGTCGTCTATCCCTTCATGAAGCGCCACACCCATCTGCCGCAACTCTGGTTGGGCGCCGCTTTCGGCTGGTCGGTACCGATGGCCTACGTCGCCGAAAAGGGCGAACTTGATGCCATGACCTGGCTGCTATTTCTCGCCAATGTGCTGTGGAGCACCGCCTACGACACCATCTACGCCATGGTCGATCGCGACGACGACATCCGCATGGGCGCGCGCTCCAGCGCCATCCTGCTCGGCGATCTCGACCTGATCGGCATCGGCATTCTGCACGCCAGTTTTCTGCTGGCGATGTGGCTGGTCGGCAGCCGTGGTGCACTGGCCTGGCCCTATCAACTCGGCTGGTGCGGCGCCCTTGCCGTGATCCTCTGGCAACACTGGCGCATCCGCCATCGTGATCGCGACGCCTGCCTGGCCGCATTCCAACTCAGCCACTGGGTCGGCTTTGCCCTGTTTGCCGGCATGGCGGCGGCCTTGAGCGTTTGACGGTTGCTGTACCGGTGCGGTCGATTCGGCACCTTGATTCGGCTTCGCGGTTGCTTCGACCTTAGGTCCGCTGCGGCGCGCGGACAGTTGACCGGTAGCCGACGGTCAACAACCGGCTGTCGACAACCAGCTTTGCCCAAGCGCTCAAGCCCGCTATCTTTGGCAACTCTGTCCGGAAGGAAACTTGCCATGCGATTGCCCCCCTTGTTGTGGATTTGCTTGTGCCTAGGGTCGCTGTTGGGTAGTGCCAGCGCGGCCGATTTGACTCCGGTCGAGCCGACGGCACCGCAGTGGCAGGCGTGGGCTGAGCACCAGCAACTGGAACAGGCCTCGCTGTTTCATGGGCTGAAGTGGCGTTCGATTGGACCGATGGTGCAGGGCGGGCGGGTGGTGGATGTCGCCTCGCTTCCCGGGCAACCGTACGGTTTCTATGTCGCCTATGCCAGCGGCGGCGTCTGGAAAACCCGCAATAACGGCGTCAGTTTCGAGCCCTTGTCGGACCGGCTGCCGAGCCTGATCAGCGGTGCCATCGCGGTTGATCCGACTGAGCCCAAACGGCTCTGGATCGGTACTGGCGAAGCCAATTCCTCGCGTTCCTCGTACGGCGGCATGGGCCTGTTCGTTTCCGACGATGAGGGCGCGAGCTTCCGACATGTGGGTTTGACCGATGTGGATCGGATCGCCCGGATTCTGGTGCATCCCAAAGATGGCAATCGCGTGTGCGTGGCCGCCATCGGCAAACTGTATTCGGCCGGTGGTCGTCGCGGCGTGTTCTGCACCCGTGATGGCGGACAAAGCTGGACGCAGGTGCTCACCGGTAGCGGTATGACCGGAGCCATCGATCTGGCGATGGATGCGGGCAATCCGGAAGTGATGTACGCGGCGCTGTGGGAGCGCTCGCGCACGGCCTGGAACTTTGTCGAAGCGGGCAATGGCTCCGGCGTCTACAAATCCAGCGATGGTGGCAGTACCTGGACGCGGCTGGGTGGCGGTTTCCCGAGTGGCCCGCAAGTAGGGCGGATCGGCTTGGCGTTGAGCCCAAGCGATCCCAAAGTGATTTACGCCAGCGTCGACAATTGGCAGGATTTGCCGACCGATGCGCAGGATCTGGGCGATCGACCACTGTCGCCTCGGCGCTTGAAGACCATGAGCAAGGCCGAGTTTCTGGCCCAGGACCCGGAAGAAATCGAGGCGTTTATTCGTAACAACGATCTCGCTACCGAACTCGACGCGAAGACTTTGATCGCTAAGATCGAGTCCGATCAACTCAGCATCGCCGATCTGGTCAACGCGCTCAATGATGCCGAAGCGGCACTGTTCAACACCGATATTCGCGGGCTCGAGATTTATCGGTCCGACGATGCCGGTCTGAGCTGGAAACGCACGCATGATCGGCCCTTGAGCGAGGTCACCTACACCTACGGCTATTATTTCGGGCAGCTTCGGGTGGCCCCGGATAACGTCGATCAGATCTATGTGCTCGGCGTGCCGCTGATCAGTTCCAGCGATGGTGGCAAGACTTTTCACGGCATGAACCATCCGGATGTGCATGTCGATCATCACGCCTGGTGGATCGATCCGGCCTATCCCAATCGGATGGTCAACGGCAATGATGGCGGCGTCGATATCAGTTATGACGGCGGCAAGACCTGGTTGAAACTCGATCGGCAACCGGTCGGCCAGTTTTATACCGTCAATGTGGATATGGACACGCCCTACAACGTCTATGGCGGTCTGCAGGACAACGGCACCCTCAAGGGCTCGTCCCGGACCCGCCCGGAATACGGCGAAGACTGGGCCGAAATCGGTGGCGGCGACGGCATGCACGTGGCCATCGACAACCGCGACAACACGGTTTATAGCGGCTATCAATTTGGCTATTACCAGCGCTCCAGCGGTCCCGATCCGCGCTCGGTGCGGCCGCGCTCGGTGCTCAAGGAGCCAGCGCTGCGCTACAACTGGAACACCCCGGTGATGTTGTCTACGCATAATCAGGACGTGGTTTATTTTGCCGCCAACAAGTTGTTCCGCTCATTCGACAAGGGCTTAAGTTGGACCGCGATCAGCCCGGATCTGAGCACCAGCAAACATCGCGGCGACGTGCCCTACGCGACCATCACTTCGATCAGTGAATCGCCGCTGCAATTCGGTCTGCTTTGGGCTGGCACCGACGACGGCAATGTCTGGGTGACCACCGGCGGTGGCAACGACTGGCGCAAGGTTTCGGCGCGACTGCCGCAGCAGTGGGTGAGCCGGGTGATCGCGTCGGCGCATTTCCAGAAACGCGCCTACGTCAGCATGAATGGCTATCGTAATGACGATGCCACGCCGCTACTGTTTGTGACCGACGATCTCGGTTTGAGTTGGCGTCCGCTGGCGAGCCACCTGCCGGCCGAGGCGATCAACGTGGTGCGCGAAGACCCGGTTAACGCCGACGTGCTGTATGTCGGTACCGACCGCTCGGTGTATGTGTCGTTGGATCGCGGCGCGCATTGGCAGACGCTCAACAGCGGCCTGCCGAATGTGCCGGTGCATGATTTGATCGTGCATCCACGGGATCGTGAACTGGTCGCTGCCACCCACGGCCGCAGCGTCTGGATTGTGGACGCATTGCCGGTGCAGGAATTGACCGCGGCGGTGCAGGCCAAGCCGCTGCAACTGTTTGCGGTGGATGAAGTGAAAGCCAGCCGCGACTGGCGCAGTCGGCCCTCGCGCTGGTTTGACGAGGCCGCTTATTTGCCCGAGACCCGCATCAGCTATTGGACCGCCACCGATGCGGTCGGCAGCCTGAGCGTGCTCGATAGCGACCAGCGCGTCCTGCAACAAATCGACGTCGACGCAAAGCGCGGCATCAACGTGCTGAAGTGGGATTTGCTGCTGGATCCGAAGCTGGCGCTGGCGGCCGAAACCGCGGCTGCCAAGGTTGTCGCCACGACCGCGACGGCAGACACCAGTGCCAGCGCCACCGCCAGCGCACCCAAAGCATCGGCCGAAGCCAACCCCGACAGCCACAACGGCCGCTTGGCAAAGACCCCGTACGCCGAAGCGCTGCGACTCGGGCAACGGCTGTATTTGACGCCGGGCGATTACACGCTGCGGCTCAAACTCGGCAGCGAGAACAGCGAGACCAAGCTCAAAGTAACCGCGCCCGAAGCCTACAAACCACGCAGCAAACCCAAATTGAAACTGCGCGGTCGCGACGATTGAGCGCGGAACCAGGCGCGGGCGATCCTCACCGCCAACCGATGCGCAGCGATGCGTGGTGATTGGTTGGCATAGGTTGGGGTGAGCGCAGCGATGCCCAACCAGGCCAGAGGCGGAGCGTGGTTTGGTGGGTTTGCTTTGTGCTGGGGCTGGTT
>PEUI01000369.1:0-1183 GCA_002785585.1 Lysobacterales bacterium CG02_land_8_20_14_3_00_62_12 | reverse complement strand
CTTTGTGCAACGACGCAGGCGGGCGATAAGGACCAGCAAGATGGGCAAGTTATTTCTGCGCGACGCCTTAGGTTGACCGGTACATCCAGCGCGGCGCGTTGGCGTCTTTCATCACCGGGGGCGCTGCCCGTTTGCTGCACGAAAGTCAGAACGGCAGTTTCAATTGCGGATCAATCGTCAGCAGCTGTTCGCGATAGGCCGCTTCGATTCGTTCGAGCGCATTCTTGTCGGCGGCATCGAAGCGCAGCACCAGGCACGGCGTGGTGTTGGAACAACGCACCAGTCCCCAGCCGTCTTTGTAATCGGCGCGGATACCGTCGATGGTGGTGACGCGGGCACCGGGAAACTTGGCGCGCTCGCGGAAGCGTTCCATGAAGGCGTAATGTTCGCCCTCGGCCATTTCGATTTTGAGCTCCGGCGTGCTGACGCCTTTGGGTAGTTCATCAAACACCTGGTCCGGCGTTGCCTCGCGCAGGGCGAGGATTTCCAACAAGCGCGCCGCCGCATAGATGCCATCATCGAAGCCGTACCAACGCTCGGCGAAAAAGAAATGGCCGCTCATTTCCCCGGCCAGCGCCGCGTCTTCTTCGCGCATTTTGGCCTTGATCAGGGAGTGCCCGGTCTTCCACATCAATGGGCTGCCACCGCCGCGGACAATGACTTCGGAGAGCTGGCCGGTGCATTTCACGTCATAGATCACCGCCGCGCCCGGCGTGCGTGACAACACATCCTGGGCAAACAGCATCAACAGTCGGTCTGGGTAGATGATTTCGCCAGTTTTGGTGACCACGCCAAGGCGGTCGCCATCGCCATCGAAGGCAATGCCTAGATCGGCATCCAATTGCTTGACGGCGATTTTGAGCTCGGTCAAGTTTCGCGGATCGCTGGGGTCGGGGTGGTGGTTGGGGAAATGGCCATCCACTTCGCAGAACAACGGTTCGACTTCGCAGCCGATGCCTTCCAGGACCCGCGGGCCGATCACCCCAGCCACGCCATTGCCCGCATCGACCACGACTTTCAGACGGCGATTGGTTTGCACGTCGGAGACGATGCGATCAAGGTAATCGTCCTGCACATTCACCGATTGCACGCCGCCCATGCCGTGGGTGAGATTGCCCTCGACGATGCGGGCAAAAATTTCCTGGATGCTTTCCTCGGCCAGGGTTTCGCCGCCGAGCACGAT
>PEUI01000189.1 GCA_002785585.1 Lysobacterales bacterium CG02_land_8_20_14_3_00_62_12 | reverse complement strand
CTTTGTGCAACGACGCAGGCGGGCGATAAGGACCAGCAAGATGGGTAAGTTATTTTTGCGCGACGCCTTAGCTAGAGGCCGGAGTGCGTTCTCGCAGCAACGAGAGATCGCTCCGGCTTTTAGTGTTTGGGCAACGCCGCGCCAGCGCCCCAACGCCAGAGGCGAATCTCCGGCATATCCTCGCCGTGTTGGACGATGTACTGGCGGTGCTCGAAGATTTTGTATTGCATGTGTTTTCTCAGGGTGCTGCCGCGGGTGCCGGTCTGCGGCAGCCGATCGATGCTGTCCATCACCAGATGGAAACGATCCATGTCGTTCAATACGGTCATGTCGAAGGGGGTGGTGACGGTGCCTTCCTCTTTGTAGCCGCGGACATGGAAGTTCGGGTGATTGCTACGCCGGTAGGTGAGCCGATGGATCAGCCACGGGTAGGCATGGAAGGCGAAGATGACCGGCTTGTCGGTGGTAAAAAGTGCGTCGAAATCCTGGTCGCTCAGCCCATGCGGATGCTCGGATGACGGTTGCAGGCGCATCAGGTCAACGACATTGACGACGCGGATTTTCAGCTCCGGCAACTGCTCGCGCAGAATGGAGACAGCGGCCAGTGTCTCCAGCGTCGGCACGTCACCGCAGCAGGCCATGACCAGATCCGGCGCCTGGTCTTGATCGTTGCTGGCCCAGCGCCAGATGCCGATGCCCGCCGTGCAATGCTGGACTGCGGCCGCCATCGTCAACCACTGCGGTGCCGGGTGCTTGCCGGCGACCACCACGTTGACGTAATGGCGGCTGCGCAGACAGTGGTCCATCACCGACAGTAGGCAGTTGCCATCCGGCGGAAAATAGACCCGCACGACCTCGGCCTTTTTGTTGACGACGTGGTCGATAAAGCCCGGATCCTGGTGGGTGAAGCCGTTGTGATCCTGTCGCCAGACATGCGAGGTGAGCAGATAATTCAGCGAGGCGAGCGGCGGCCGCCACGGCAAACCGGCGCTGACCTTCAGCCATTTGGCGTGCTGATTGAACATCGAGTCAATGATGTGAATGAAGGCTTCGTAGCAGTTGAACAGGCCGTGCCGACCGGTCAGCAGATACCCCTCCAGCCAGCCCTCGCATTGATGTTCGCTGAGCATCGAATCGAGGACGCGCCCACTCGGTGCCAGAAACTCATCGCCGGGCAAGGTAGTGGCGTCCCATTGGCGTGGGCTGGCCTCAAACATTGCCGCCAAGCCATTGGACAGGGTTTCGTCCGGCCCGAACACGCGGAAATTGCGCTCGCTTTCGTTCTGCCTGATGACATCGCGCAGGAACGGCCCCAGCACCCGCGTGTCGCCGATGCCGAGTTCACCCGGTGCCGAGACTTCGACGGCATAGTCGCGAAAATCCGGCAAGTGCAAATCGCGCAACAGCACGCCGCCATTGGCGTGCGGATTGGCGCCCATGCGGCGGTCGCCGAGTGGTGCCAGCGCGGCCAGCTCGGGTAGCAGTCGGCCGGCCGCATCGAACAGGCGCTCGGGGTGGTAACTCTTGAGCCAGTTTTCCAGCAGGCCCAAGTGTGCCGGATGCAAGCGCGGGTGCAGCGGCACTTGGTGGGCACGGAAACTGCCTTCGATCTGCTGGCCATCGACGATGCGCGGGCCGGTCCAGCCTTTTGGCGACTCCAGCACGATCATCGGCCAGCGCGGTCGCGCGCGGTCGCCCTGTTCGCGCGCGGCGCGCTGGATTTGCTGGATCTGCGCCAAGGCTTGGTCGAGCGCGGCTGCCATCGCGGCGTGCATCAACGCTGGCTCGTGGCCGGCGACGAAATACGGCGTCCAGCCATAGCCGCGCAGCAACTGTTCGAGCTCTTCGTGGCTGATGCGGGCGAGCACGCTGGGATTGGCGATCTTGTAGCCGTTCAAATGCAGGATTGGCAGCACCGCACCATCGCTAGCCGGATCGAGAAACTTGTTGGAATGCCAGGCGGTGGCTAGCGGGCCGGTTTCCGCCTCGCCATCGCCGACCACGCAGGCGACGATCAGATCGGGATTGTCGAACACCGCGCCGAAGGCATGGCTGAGCGAATAGCCGAGTTCGCCACCTTCGTGGATGGAACCCGGACATTCCGGAGAGGCGTGGCTGGGGATGCCCCCCGGAAACGAAAATTGCCGAAACAATTTCTTGAGTCCGTCCAGATCCTGGCTGATGTCGGGATAAATCTCACTGTAGCTGCCTTCCAGATAGGTGTTGGCAACGACTGCCGGGCCACCGTGGCCGGGCCCAGCCACATAGATCATGTCCAGATCATATTGCTTGATCAGTCGATTCAAATGCACATAGATGAAGTTTTGTCCGGGCGTGGTGCCCCAGTGACCGAGCAGCATGGGCTTCACATCCGCCAGCGCCAGCGGTCGCTGCAACAGCGGATTGTCGTAGAGGAAAATTTGCCCGACCGACAAATAATTGGCGGCGCGCCAATACGCATCCATGCGCTGAAGGAGTGCGTTGCTGAGGTTGATGGCGCTCATGGGTCACGGTTCCTTGGTGGCGCGCTCGACTGCGGGATCAAGCAGATGCGCGACCGTGCGGGCGATCATTAGCGCTTCGTCGGTAGCGATGACGCGTACCTGGACACGGCCATCGGCGGAAATCAGCGCGTTGGAGTCGGCATTGCGCTGTGGGTGGAGGGCGATTCCAAGAAACTCCAGACCCTGGCAGATGCGCGCACGGATCTCTGGCGCGTTTTCACCGATGCCACCGGCGAACACCAGGGTGTCCACACCACCGAGCGCTGCCGCCATCGCACCGATCCACTTTTTGACCTGATAGCAGAACAGTTCGATGGCATCGGCGGCAGCCGGTGATTGGCTTTCCATGGCAAGTAAATTGCGCAGGTCGGCGCTGGTTCCGGAGACCCCGAGCAAGCCCGACTGTTCGGTGACCATCTGGTTGAATTGCGCCGGACTCATCTGCTCGGTGCGCGCCAAATACCCGACCAGTCCGGGATCGATATCGCCTGCACGCGTCCCCATCGGCAGGCCCGAGGCCGGCGTGAAGCCCATGCTGGTGTCGATCGATTGGCCATTGCGCACCGCCGCGACACTGGCGCCGTTGCCCAGGTGGGCAAGAATGACCCGTCCCTGCGCGGCCTCGGTACCGGCCAATCGACGCAGTTCGCCGAGCAGAAATTCGTAAGACAGGCCATGAAAACCAAAGCGGCGCAGACCCAGCGTTTGATAACGGCGCGGAATCGCTAGCAGTTGCGCAACCCGCGGCAGCGCGTGATGAAACGCGGTGTCGAAACACGCCACTTGTGGCACATCCGGAAAGTGTTGACCGAGCGCGTCGATCAGCGCCAGCGTCGTCGGCAGGTGTGCGGGATCCAGCGGCAGCAACTGCTGCAAGTCGGCGATCACCGCCGCGCTCAGCCACTGCGGTGCGCTGTAATTCGGCCCACCATGCACCAGCCGGTGGCCAATCGCCGCCAACGCCTGTGCCGTGGTGTGGGCGTTGATCCAGTCGATCAGGATGGCAATCGCTTGGGGCTGATCGAGCGCGGCGACCAAATCGCTGCGCCGGTCACCGGCATTCGGCCCCTGCACCAGCATGCGGGCTTCGGCCTGACCGATGCGATCCAGACTGCCACTGTGCAAGCGTCGCAAGGGATGACCAATTTGATACAACGCGAACTTGATGCTCGACGAGCCCGCATTGATCGCCAGAATGTGGTGTCGGCTTGCCATCAGGGGTTCGCCAAGGCGCTGTCAACGATGGTTTGCGCTTCTTGCAACAGGCGGCGCAGGTGCGCTTGGTCGCGAAAACTTTCGGCGTAGATTTTGTAGATGTCTTCGGTGCCCGACGGTCGCGCGGCGAACCAGCCATTGGCGGTCGTCACCTTGATGCCACCGATCGGCGCCTGATTGCCGGGGGCGTGATCGAGCACGCTGAGGATCGGCTCGCCGGCCAATTCGCTGCTCCGCACTTGCGCGGGCGCGAGTTTGGACAGTAATGCTTTTTGCGCGGCTGTGGCCGGAGCTTCGACCCGATCGGCAAACGGTTCGCCGAGCTCGCTGACCAGTTCGCGATACAACAAGCCGGGATCGCGGCCGCTGCGCGCGGTGATTTCGGCGGCCAACAGCGCGGCCACGATACCGTCTTTGTCGGTGGTCCAGACACCGCCGTCGATTCGGCTGAAGGTAGCGCCGGCGCTTTCCTCGCCGGCAAAGCCGAGGCTGGAGTCGTGCAGTCCTTCGACAAACCATTTGAAGCCAACCGGTACCTCGTGCAGTCGGCGCCAGAGGCGGGCGCTGACGCGGTCGATCAAGGCGCTGCTGACCACGGTTTTGCCGACGGCGGCGGCTTGCTTCCAGTGCAGACGGTGACGGAACAAATAGTCGATGGCGACGGCGAGGTAGTGGTTGCTCGGCAATAGGCCAACACTCGGGGTGACGATGCCGTGGCGGTCGTAATCGGTGTCGCAGGCGAACGCGATGTCGTATTGGTCCTTCAGAGCGATCAGTCGCTGCATGGCGTAGGCCGAGGACGGGTCCATGCGGATCTTGCCGTCCCAATCCAGGCTCATGAACGCGAAGGTCGGATCGACGCTATCGCCGACGATGTCGAGGTCGAGCTGATACTGCTCGGCGATCCGTGCCCAGTAGTGCAGGCCAGCGCCGCCGAGGGCATCGACTCCGATCCGCAGGCCGGCCTGACGCAGGGTGTCAAAATCCAGTACCTGGCCGAGATCGGCGACATAGCTGCCGAGAAAATCATGATGGTGCACGCAGTTGCTGAGGCGTGCTTGGGCGAGCGGTAGCCGCCGCACCGATTGCAGATTTTCTTCGAGCAAGGCATTGGCGCGCCGCTCGATCCAGCCGGTGCTGGCGGTGTCGGCGGGGCCGCCGCTGGGCGGGTTGTATTTGAAGCCACCGTGCTCAGGCGGATTGTGCGAGGGCGTGATCACGATGCCGTCGGCGAGGCCGTGGCGGCGACCACGGTTGGCGTTGAGGATGGCGTGCGAGATCGCTGGTGTCGGGGTGAACTCATCACCATCGGCAATCATTGTGCTGACACCATTGCCCGCCAATACGCCGAGCGCGGTGGCGAACGCTGGTGGTGACAGGGCGTGGGTGTCAAAACCCAGGAAAAGCGGGCCGGTGATGTTCTGACTCTGGCGAAAATCACAAATCGCTTGACTGATCGCCAGCACATGCCACTCGTTGAAGCTGCGAACAAAAGCGCTGCCGCGGTGGCCCGAAGTGCCAAAGGCGACGCGCTGCGCAGGAATTGCGGGATCCGGCCGCAGTTCGTCGTAGGCCGCGAGCAGCTTCGGTACATCAAGCAGCAGCGCCGCTGGCACCGGCTGGCCTGCCAGCGGACTGACGGTGGTGCTCATGCGGTCGCCGCTGCGGCGCTGGTCAGCGTGCGGCCCTTGTCGGCAATCTGTTGCAGCAGTTGTTGCCAGGATTTGACAAAGGCCTGGGCGCCTTCGCGTTGCAAGCGCAGCGCCAGGGCGTCCAGGTCGATGCCCGCCGCCACGAAGCGTTCGAGCATCGCCTCGGCCGCGCCGCCGTCTGCAGCCATCGCGGTCGTTGGCGCCCCGTGTTCGGCAAACGCCAGCAGGGTCTTTTCGGGCATCGTGTTGATGGTGTCGGCGGCGGCCAAGGTTTCGACATACAGCGTGTCGCTGGCGTCCGGGTCTTTGCTCCCGGTGCTGGCCCAGAGCAAGCGCTGCGGCATTGCGCCCGCATCGGCCAACCGTCGCCATCGCGGAGACGCCAGCAGTTGGCGGTAGGCCGAGTACACGCGTCCGCCGATGGCGATGCCGAGTTGATTGCGCAATGCGCCCGGCACTTGGGCGTTGACCGCCACATCCCAGCGACTGATAAACAGCGAGGCGACCGAGCCGACGCGGGGGTCGAGATTGGCCTGCAAGCGCCGCTCGATGCCGCGCAGGTAAGCCGCAGCGGCGGCCAGATATTGTTCGCGCGAGAACAGCAAGGTCACGTTGATCGGAATGCCGGCAAAGATCGACGCCTCGATGGCGGCAAGTCCTTTGGTTGTGCCTGGAATTTTGACGAACAGATTGGGCCGATCTGCCTGCTGGTGGATGCGCTGCGCAGCGGCGATGCTGGCTTCGGTGTCGTCGGCGAGCAGCGGTGAAATCTCCATCGACACCCAACCATCAAGCTGAGCACTCAAGTCGAATGCCGGCCGCAAACAATCAGCGGCGCGGCGCAAATCTTCCAGCGCCAGTTCGATAAACAGGGCGGCGCCGGATTGGCCGGCCTGGACTTTTGCACGGATGCCATCGTCGTAGGCATGGCTGCCAGTAATGGCGCTGTCGAAGATGCTCGGGTTCGAGGTCAGGCCGGTGATGGATAGGTCGGCGATGTAACGCTGCAAGGTGCCGGTGTCGAGCAGGGGGCGGGTGATGTTGTCCAACCACAAGCTCTGGCCAAGTTGCTGTAAAGCGATTGTCGGTTTCATCGGAACTCCTGATGGTAGTGCGGTAAGCCGCAAGTATCGGTGCAAATCAATGCGCTCAATGGCGCGTGCTAGCCCAGTGCTGATGCGGCGTGCAGCGGCTGGGGGCTGGCAACGGCGACACGGAAATCGGCCAGCGTCAGGCGACACAGCGCGCCGATGTCGTCGATAACTAAATCGGCGCTGGCCGCACCGAGCGCGGGCTCGGCCGCCAAGGCATAGTGGCCCTGGCGTACCCAAACCGTGGTCAACAAGTCGCCGAGGATGCGTTTCATGGCGATCAACAATTTCAACTTGTCGTCGATCATCACGTAATGCCTGGCCGGAAAACGGTGCTGGACAGTGACCAGCATGCGCTCTTTGTGGACGTTGATCTGGACCCTGCCAGCGACCGCCGCAGCGAGTCCGGAGCGTTCGATCTTGCGCGGCTGAAACACGATATCGCCATCGGAAAGAATGACCGTGGTGCCGAGTTTGGCGAGGTGGTTGAGGGCGGCCAACGCCCGCGGGTAGAGCCGATCCACAAACGGATAGTCCAGCAGAAACGCCGACATCGAGAACAGCGCCTGGGCCGAGTCGGCGCCAGCACGAAAGCGCTGCAAGGTGCCGAGATAATCGGCGTAGCCAAGGGTGCTGCGCAAATCTTCGTAAATCTGCCAATAGCGTTCGCGCTGGGTCTGGCCGAACGCCCGATCGAGCCGGTCGCTGAGGTCGGCGACAAAGCGATCATTGTCGAGCAGGGTGTTGTCGACATCGATCAGGAAAACCATGGTGGTTGGATTCAGCATGGGGTGGTCTCCTCGGGGATTGGGTCGTGCCAGTGGCGGCCATCGGTAACGATGGCAGCGGCGGCCGTTGGTCCCCAGCTCGCCACTGGGTAGCTCTGCACCGGATGGCGCGGGCCGGTGTTGCTGGCAAGTACCGGATCGAGTACCCGCCACGCGGCTTCGACCAGGTCGCCGCGACTGAATAAGGCGGAATCGCCGTGGATCGCATCGAGCAACAGCCGCTCGTAGGGAAGGGTCGTGCCACTGGGCTCATGGCGGGCGATCAGTTGCACCGGCTGCCCACGCATTTCGTCACCGGCTTGTTTGACCTGCGCGCCCGCCGCGATCACCACTTGCGGACTGAGCCGGAAGCGAAAGTAGTTCGAGCTGTGCTGACTCAGGTCGTCGAAGATTGCCAATGGCGGGCATTTCAAATGCACCATGACCTCGGTGGTGGCCACCGGCAGACACTTGCCGGCGCGGATGTAGAACGGCACGCCGGCCCAGCGCCAGGTGTCGATGTGCAAGCGCAGGGCGGCGTAAGTCTCGACCTCCGAATTGGCAGCGACGCCTTTTTCGTCGCGATAGCCGACGAACTGGCCACGCACCAGCTCGGCTGGATCGAGTGGTCGTATGGCGCGGAACAGACGCAATTTCTCGGCGTGCAGGGATTCCAGATCGTGGCCTGTGGGAGCGTCCATCGCCAACAGCGCGACCACCTGCAACAAGTGATTCTGCACCACGTCGCGCAGTGTGCCGACCGACTCATAGAAGCTGCCACGGCCCTCCATGCCCAGGGTTTCGGCCATGGTGATCTGCACGTTATCAACGTATTGGCGATTCCAGATGGGGTCCAGAAACGCATTGGCGAAGCGGAAATAGAGCAAGTTTTGCACCGCCTCTTTGCCGAGGTAGTGATCGATGCGAAATACCGATGCCTCCGGAAACACCGCAAGCAACGCCAAGTTCAGCGCCTGCGCCGAAGCCAGGTCGCGGCCAAATGGTTTCTCGACCACGACACGCGCGCCAGCGGCGGCGTCGGCGCTGGCGAGGCCCTGAATGACAGTGGCGAACAGACTCGGTGGCACCGCCAGGTAATACAGCGGACGGCGCGCCGCACCGAGCGCCTGCTTCAATTTTCGATAGGTCGCCGCGTCGGCATAATCGCCATCGACATAGCGCAACTGCGCCGATAGCTGGGCACCGGCATCGGCATCGAGCGGGCCATTGGTTTCCAGACTGTCGCGCACGCGCTGGCGCAGTTTTTCCAAGGACCCGCCGGCCCGGGCGACACCGATGATTGGCAGATCGAGCTCGCCGCGCTGGATCAAGGCTTGCAGCGCCGGAAATATTTTCTTGAAGGCGAGATCGCCGGTGGCGCCGAACAACACCAGGGCATCCGCTACGGTGTGGGTCATGCTGGCAATCCTTCTGGTTGAACACGGTCGGGGTGCGCGGTTTGCGGCGGAATCGGTGTCGTCGTGGCGGTGTCCGGGCGGGCGCGCTCGATTTGCACCACGACCGCGTGCTCCTGTTGATCGTCGATCAAGGCGATGCCGAGCTCGCCTGGATCGATGCCATCGACGCTGATGCGGTGGTGGCGGTCGCCATCCGCGCTCAGCGACTGCTGCACTTCAATTCGATACAGCGATCCACCAAAGCGATAGCGCATCGTGTAGTGGGTCCAATGTTCGGGCAGGCACGGGGTGATCTGTAGCCGATCCCCTTGGCGATCAAGGCCGAGCAGTGACTCCACAATCAGCCGATACAACCAGCCGGCCGATCCGGTGTACCAGGTCCAGCCGCCACGACCGGTATGCGGTTCGATCGCATAAACATCGGCGGCGACGACGTAGGGTTCGGCTTTGTAGATGGCAATCGCAGCGGCATCTTGCGTGTGTTTGAGGGGATTGATCAGGTCCAGCAGTGCCCAGGCGCGGTGGCTGTCGCCGAGCGCGGCGAAGGCCATGGTGGCCCACACCGCGGCGTGGGTGTACTGGCCACCATTCTCGCGCACGCCGGGGACATAACCCTGGATGTAACCGGGATTGAGTCCGGCTTTGTCGAACGGTGGATCGAGCAACTGGATCAGGCCAGCGTCACGGCGTACCAGATGCTGGTCGAGTGCATCCATGGCGCGGTGGACGCGCTCCGAACTACCGGCGGCGGACAATACCGACCAACTCTGGGCGATTGAATCGATGCTGCATTCAGCGTTGACGGAGGCACCCAGTGGTTTGCCGTCATCGAACCAGGCGCGGCGATACCAGTCGCCATCCCAGGCATGCAGTTCGAGGTTTGTTTGCAGTTGCGCAGCCTGCGCGCGGCAGCGTTCGGCGAAACCGGGATCGCTATGTCGATCCGCAACAGCGGCGAAATCCAACAACACTTTGTAGAGGAAAAAGCCGAGCCAGACGCTCTCGCCTTGGCCGCCGATACCCACCAGATTCATGCCATCGTTCCAGTCGCCGGAGCCCATCAACGGCAGACCATGGACGCCAAAGCGAAGTCCGTGTTCGATGGCGCGCAGGCAATGCTGGTACAGGCTGGCGACTTCGGCGCTGCGGCCGGGCTGGTCGTAATACGATTCCTCGTCGGCGTTGAGGCCGCGGCCGTCCAGAAAGTGAATGGCCTCGTCGAGCACGCCGCTATCGCCGGTGATGCGGACGTAGCGTGCGACCGCCAGCGGCAACCACAAATAGTCGTCCGAGCAGCGCGTGCGCACGCCACGGCCGAGCGGCGGGTGCCACCAATGCTGCACATCGCCCTGTGCAAACTGGTGTTCGGCACAAAGCAGCAGGTGCGCACGCAGCAGTCGCGGTTCGGCGTGCACCAGCGCCATGACATCCTGCAATTGGTCGCGAAAGCCAAAGGCACCGCCAGACTGGTAAAAACCGCTGCGTGCCCACAGGCGGCAAGCCAGGCTCTGATAGACCAGCCAGCCGTTGCTTAACAGATTCAGCGCCAGATCCGGGGTGTCTATTTCTACCGCACTGAGTGTGTGTTTCCAGTAGTCCCTTAGCTGCTGCAATGCATTGCGGGCAGCACCCGGCTGCCGCAGCTTTTTGGTCAGGTCACGGGCGTGGTGACGATCACGTCCGGCGCCGAGGCGGAAAACGATTTCGTGGTCGGCGCCGTCGTTGAGTTCGAATGGCACCTGGATGGCGCCGCAGGGATCCAGCGCCGCGCCGAGCCTGCCGGAAAGCCGGGTCCGCGTCATCGCTTGGGGAAATTGCAGGCTGCCGTTGCGCCCCAGAAACTCGCTGCGGTCACCGCTGAAGCTGCGGGCCAAATCATCGACATCAAAGAACGCGACGCGGTCGGCGAATTCGGGGTTGAAGGCATTGCGCGCGAACAATGCGCCGCTGCCCGGGTCCAGTTCGGTCACCACATGCATGGCCGATTTGGTTGGCAGGTCACCGAGCACCCACTCGACATAGCCGGTTGCCGACAGGTGGCGGCTGCGCCCGGACTGGTTGTGTATTTTCAGCACCGAGAACTTGACCGCTTCGTGCAAGTCCACATAGACCCACAGTTCGGAGCGGATGCCATCGGCGCAGTGTTCAAACACGCTGTAGCCGAAGCCGTGCCGCGTCAGGTAGGGCATGGCATCACCGCACGGCATCGGCGTCGGTGACCAGTAGTGCCCGGTTTCCTCGTCGCGCAGATAGATGGCTTCGCCAGCGCCCGCAGCGACCGTGTCGTCGTGCCACGGTGTGAGCCGGAACTCATGGGCGTTTTCACTCCAGCTATAGGCGACGCCGCCTTCGCTGACGACCGTGCCGAAGTGTGGATTGGCGAGCACATTGACCCAGGGCAGCGGCGTCATCTGGGTGGGCGTGGTGGTGATCCAATACTCGCTGCCATCGGCGCTGAAGCCACCGCGGCCGTTGCCGAGAATGAGGTCCGGTTGTGCGGCGGCGCTGGCTGCGGCAGTTTGTGGGCTGTAGCTGCGGGTCGGCGTGAGCCTGGCCATGCGCTTCTCGGGCTTGCGCACGCGACCCAGGTGCGCTGCCAGGTCACCGACACTATCGGCAATGATGACGCGGGCGACCGCCTGCAACAGAATGCGATCTTCGTGCGAGATTTGCTCGGCGGAGCGGACAAAAATGCCGCCCGGTCGGTCGATCGACTGGGCTTCGCTGCCGGTGGCAATCAGGCCCATGATTTGGTCGTGCAACTGTTGCCGGTAGCCGACGTGTTCTTCATTCCAGATCACCAGGTCGACGGCCAAACCCTTCAGCCGCCAATAGGCGTGACATTGGATCATCTGCCGCGCCAGCGCGAGGTGCGTGCTGTCGGCGATTTTCAGCAGCACAATCGGCAGATCACCGGAAATGGCGTAGGCCCACAGGCCGGATTGTCCGCGGCGATTCTGCTTCAAAATACCGGCATCGGCGCGCAGGGCAGCATTGGCGTAGATCACCGAACTGGCCAACTGCCGATAGCAATGCGCATCCGCTTCGCTGGCGTTGATCTGCCGCAAGGTCACTTCGCTATGGGTGCAGGCGAGTTCGCAAACGCGGTCGGCGAGATGTCGGTCCTGATATTTATCGATCAGCAGCATGCAGGCTTTGCGACTGTTGGCGGCGCCGGTGATCAGATCAATGGTGGCGGTTTGCCCGGGTTCGAGCGTCACCCGACAGCGGATCGCCACGATCGGATCGAGCACCGATCCATCGGTACCGGACAGCGCAGCTGGCACGCTCAGTGCGCGCGGCGCCTGCAAGGTGTTGCCTCGGCCGATGAAGCGCATGCGGTCAGTTTCGTACGAGACTGCACTGATGTCGGTGCCGTTGGTGGCCATCAGCTGCATCATCCACGGCGCCTGCTCATTGATCGAGCGCGGCCGCCGCGTGCATAAAATGGCGCGGCGGCTGGCGATGATTTCGGTCTGCACGAACAGGTTGCCAAACGACGGCTGCATGTTGTCGGCGGCCGGTGGGGCGAGCACCACTTCGGCGTAACTGGTGATTTCGATGTTGCGGCGGCGGCGAGAATGGTTACTGAGGCGAACCCGGCGCAGTTCGATGTCGTCTTCTGGCGACACCATGATCTCGGTGTAGGTTTCGATCTGCTGGTCGCGACGCCGAAACTCGGCACGGCCTTCGGTAAACAGGGCCTCGTAGCTGTCCGCTGGTTGCAGCGTTGGTTGATGGGTGACCGACCAGACTTTGCCGTTGTCGGTGTCACGCAAATAGATGAAAGTGCCCCAGTGGTCGCGGGTGCTGTCTTCGCGCCAGCGCGTCAGCGCCAATTGCTGCCAGCGACTGTAGCCACCACCGGCGTTGCTGATCATGACCTGGTAGCGACCGTTGGACAGTAGCTGAACCTGTGGTGTCGCCGTCTCGGCGTCGATCAGCGTGCGCGCGGGTGGGTTTGCGGTCATCGCCGGGTCGCTGCTTTGCGCATGCCCGTCAACGCGGGTGTGGAATATCGAAGTTTGCACGGTGCGCTCCTGTAGCAACAGCAAGGTGGCTTGAAATAGCGGGTCGGATTCGAAACGTCGTTGCATCGGCCGATCCAGCAGCAGCGAGGTCAGCGCCAACAGATTCATCCCCTGGTGGTGGGCCATGAACGAGCGCACGATTGCGCTGGACTGGCCCCGTGGCAGGCGCGATGGCGTGTAATCGATGGCTTCGAAAAAGCCGTACTGGCCTTCCATGCCGATCATGGCCAAGCGTTGCAGATTGCCGCATGCCGCCTCCGGAGCCACCATCAGCGCTAGTGCCGAGGCGTACGGGGCGACCACCAGATCCTCGGCCAATCCGCGTTTCAGTCCCAGGCCGGGCACGCCAAAAGCATGGTACTGATAGCTGCGACTGGCATCGACGATGTGGTAGCCAGATTCGGATACGCCCCAGGGCAGTGACCGTTGGTTGCCGTAGGCGATCTGCCGCGTCACCGCCGCGCGACAGGTCTGTTCGAGCAGGGTGCCGTGGTAACTCGGCATCACCAGCAGCGGCATCAGGTATTCGAACATCGAGCCGCTCCATGACAGCAGCACAGGCTCGCCGCCGGCCGTGGTCAGCAAGCGTCCGAGCGCAAACCAACTTTCTTGCGGTAGTTGACCCTGGGCGATGGCGACGAAGTTGCACAGTCGCGCTTCCGATGCCAGCAGATCGTAAAAACTGGCATCGCGCCGAAACGCATCGACGTTGTAGCCGATCGCCAACAGGTGGCGGGTGTGGTCGTAGAGGAAGGCGTAGCGCATGTTGGCAAACCCGGTCGCCTGCGCTGCCAGGTCGGCGATGGTTGCCATCCGCTCGGTCGCGCGTTCAGCGGCGACCGCAATCAACTCGCGGCGCAGGGTGTACCAGGTCCGCTGGTCGGCAGACCACTGGGGGTGCCCCGGCGCATCGATTGCCGGCAACGACCGGGTGCTGTGCAGCGCCAGTTCCGACAGGGTGATGGTGCCATCCAGATCGGCACTGGCAACGATGCCATCGGGCGCTGCAGGCAGTACCAGCCAGGGCGCTAAATGCTTGAGTTCATCGCGTTGATCCTGGCATTGCCGTTCCAGAGCAGCGGCCCACTGCGCCGCTGTCGTTGTGGCATCGGTGGCCAGAGCAGCGCGCAATGCGCTGGCGGCATCGGTCAACCAGTCCAGGTGTTGCAGGCTTGCCAGGAGCGTTTGTGAGCGGTCGGCGCTGGCCGCTTGCAGCAGCGTGCGCAGGTGCGCGAGCGGCGCCGTGGCGGCGGCGTTACCGGCCTCGGAGCAGATCGCCAGGGTAGCCACCAAACCGTCAAACACGCGTGGCCCGAAGATCGGTTGATCGGGTAGCGCCAGCAAGCCCACGCGCAAGGTCAACAAATGCGCAGCCAGGTTGCCGCTGTCAACGGTGGAGACGTAGCGCGGCGCCAGCGGCGCCAGCGTTGCCGTGTCGTACCAGTTATAGAAGTGTCCCTGGTGGCGCTCCAAAGTCGCCAACGTAGCGAAACTCCGAGCGCTGCGTTTGAGTAGCGAGCCGATGCTGATGTAGCCGAAATCGCAGGCCGCCAAATTCGCCAGCAAGGCGATGCCAATGTTGGTCGGTGAGGTGCGCCGTGCGAGTGCCGGGCCGGGATGTTCCTGATAGTTGTCGGGCACCAGCCAATGATCTTCCGCGCTGACGAAATGATCGAAGAATGCCCAGGTCTTGCGTGCCATCCGATTCAGGAAGCGGAGCTGATCGGCGCTCAGTTGCGGCGCTCGCTGCAGCAGCGGCAGGCTCAGCCACCAGGCGATTGCGGGCGCCGCCAGCCACAGCCCGAGCAACGGCGCAGCGGCTGCCAAGGCGTCTGGCCGCAGAATCGTCAGCGCCGAAGCGGTGACGACCGCCAACGCTGGTCCCGCCCACATGGACCGGTACAGGCGAGCGAGTGCGCTGGCCGGGTCTTGCGCTTGCTCAGACCAACTGTTCCACTCCAGCAGCAGTCGGTGGGTGAACAGCATGCGCCCGGTACTGCGCAAGATCGCGATCAGACTGAGTGCGGCTTCATGCGGCAGGCAGGCAATGCGGAAACCCGCTTGGGCGCAGTTGCGGATGAGTGCCTGCGCCACCAGGCCCAGGTGCCGACCCAGACGCAGCGATGGAGGTTTGCGCACGGCGCTGACCAGCGCAATCAACAGCGGCGGTAGCAAGAAGCTGCTGATGATCGCCAGTGTCCACCAGCCGGCCGCGGCCACCCAGCCCCAGCCGAGCAACAGCAGTAGCAGCACTGCACTGGTCACCAGACTGCGCCGCAGATTGTCGAAAATCTTCCAGCGCGACAGCATCGTCAGCGGGTTCGGCAGGCGCGCGCCTGACCCAGTGGGTACTTGCGCCAGCAGCCAATGCGCGATCTGCCAGTCGCCGCGAATCCAGCGCTCGCGCCGCTTCATGTCGGTTTGGTAGTGCGCAGGATATTCCTCGTACAGGTGAACGTCGCTCAATAGGCCAGAGCGCGCGTAGCAGCCTTCGAGCAGGTCGTGACTGAGGATTCGGTTGTCAGGAAATTTCTCCGCAGTCGCGGCTTCGAAGGCATCCACATCGTAGATACCCTTGCCGATGAACGAGCCCTCGCCGAATCCATCCTGATAAACATCCGAGACCGAGCAAGTATATGGATCGATGCCGGGCTCACTGCCGAACAGTTGCGCATATCGCGAGCGGTTGGCAGCCGAAAGACTGGCCGCCATCCGCGGTTGCAGAATGCCGTAGCCGCCGTCGATTCGATGTCCGCTCGCCGCTAATCGCGCGCGGTTGAGCGGATGCGCCATGGCGCCGACGAACTGACGCGCGGATTCGCGTGGCAGCTGCGTGTCGGTATCCAGGGTGATGACGTATTTGATCGCGCCCAGGGCGGCAAAATTGCCCACTACCAGCGCGAAGTCGTCGTTGCCAGCACCGCGCAGGCGGCTGTTCAAGGCGGCGAGTTTTCCGCGTTTGCGCTCA
>PEUI01000378.1 GCA_002785585.1 Lysobacterales bacterium CG02_land_8_20_14_3_00_62_12 | reverse complement strand
ATGGACGAAGGTCTGCGCTTTGCCATCCGCGAAGGTGGCCGTACCGTCGGCGCCGGCGTCGTTGCCAAGGTCATCAAGTAATCGGCAGCAACAGTTTCGACCTTTACACGCCAGTAGCTCAATTGGCAGAGCGGCGGTCTCCAAAACCGCAGGTTGGGGGTTCAAGTCCCTCCTGGCGTGCCACCGCAAAATGCATCGGAAAGCTGCTGGTTTGCAGGTTTTTCAGGAATTGAAATGAACGCAAATGTTGAACAAACCGGCTTCAGTAGCACCGATCAAGCCAAGCTCTGGATCGCCGTGGTGTTGGCGATCGGTGGCTTGGTGGCGTTCTATTGGTTTGAAGATCGCTACTCGGTATGGATGCGCAGCGGCATGCTGATCGGCGGGTTTGCGTTGGCGGCGCTGGTCATTGCGCTGTCGGCTTACGGCAGCTACCTGCACGAATTTTTTACTGAATCGGTTTTCGAGATGCGCAAGGTGGTCTGGCCGACCCGTCAGGAAACCTTGCAGACCACGCTGGTGATCGCGGTCGTTGTGATCATCATCAGCCTGTTGTTGTTTACCTTTGATTCCGTACTCGGGGTCTTTTTCCGCTGGCTGTTCAGCGCCAGCAACTGAGTTTAGGGACGCCCCATGAGCAAGCGCTGGTACGTGGTTCACGCCTATTCCGGATTCGAGCAGCAGGTCGCGCGCTCATTGCGGGAGCGCGTGGTGCGCGCTGCCATGGAAGAAAAAATCGGCGACATTCTGGTGCCGACCGAAGAAGTGATCGAAATGCGCGCTGGTCAAAAGCGCAAGAGCGAGCGCAAGTTTTTCCCTGGCTACGTGCTGGTGCAGATCGAAACTTCGGTGGACGACAAGCGCATCCGCATCGATGACGAATCTTGGCATTTGATCAAGGAAACCCCCAAGGTCATGGGCTTTATTGGCGGAACTGCCGAGCGCCCCTTGCCAATCAAGGACACCGAAGCCGACGCGATCCTGCGCCGGGTCCAGGACGGCACCGACAAACCGCAGCCGAAAGTGTTGTTTGAGCCGGGCGAACTGGTCCGGGTGACCGAAGGCCCGTTCAACGATTTCCACGGCAATGTCGAAGAAGTCAATTATGAAAAAAGCCGGCTGCGGGTAGCGGTGCTGATTTTCGGGCGTTCCACGCCGGTCGAACTGGAGTTCGGCCAGGTGGAGAAAGCTTAAAGGCCGGGAGTCGGCAGGCGGCATGGGTGAATCGCACAACGTTTGGTTGCGCGCGATCACACCCGTTGCCGATTGGCGGTTGCCGATTTTCAACAGCAGGAGGAGTCGCCAAGCCGCTCGGCTTGACGACGATCGAACTCCAGGAGAATAGTCATGGCAAAGAAGGTTGTTGGTTACATCAAGCTGCAGGTCAAGGCCGGTCAGGCCAACCCCAGCCCGCCGGTAGGTCCGGCACTCGGCCAGCGTGGCCTGAACATCATGGAGTTCTGCAAGGCGTTCAATGCCGCCACGCAGAAGCTGGAGCCCGGTTTGCCGATCCCGGTGGTCATCACCGCGTATTCGGACCGCAGCTTCACCTTCATCACCAAGACGCCGCCGGCTTCGATTTTGCTGAAGAAGTCCGTGGGTATCCAATCGGGCTCCAAGCGCCCGAACACGGAGAAAGTCGGCAAGGTGACGCGCGCCCAGCTCGAAGCCATTGCCACCCAAAAAATGCCCGACCTGACCGCCGCCAGCATGGACGCCGCCGTGCGTACCATCGCCGGCAGCGCGCGCAGTATGGGTCTGGTCGTAGAGGGTTAAGACATGGCAAACATCAGCAAGCGTTACCGCTCTATCAAAGATTCCGTGGTGGCCGGCAAAGCCTACGCGATCGACGAAGCCTTGGTCATTATCAAAAACAATGCCAAAGCCAAGTTTGATGAATCCGTGGACGTCGCCATTCGCCTCGGCATCGACGCCAAAAAATCTGATCAAGGCGTTCGCGGCTCTACCGTGTTGCCCAATGGCACCGGCAAAACCGTGCGGGTAGCGGTGTTTTGCCCGGCTGGAGCCAAGGCGGACGAAGCCATCGCCGCCGGTGCCGATGCCGTCGGCATGGACGACCTGGCCGAAAAAATGCAGGCCGGTGATCTCAACTACGGTGTCGTCATCGCGACCCCGGATGCGATGCGCGTGGTCGGCAAGCTCGGCCAATTGCTCGGTCCGCGCGGTTTGATGCCGAACCCCAAGGTCGGCACCGTCACCGCCGATGTGACCACCGCTGTGAAGAACGCCAAAGGCGGCCAAGTGCGTTATCGCAACGATAAGGCCGGCATCATTCATTGCACGCTGGGCAAGGCCAGCTTTGCTGCCGATGCGCTCAAGGGCAATCTGGCAGCGCTCATCAATGATGTGATCCGCGCCAAGCCGCAGACCGCCAAAGGCCAGTTTCTGGTCAAGGTCTCGCTGTCCAGCACCATGGGGATCGGCATCGTCATCGATACCGGTTCATTGGCGTTGGCAAAGTAAATGGATGGTGGACGGGCGCGCCGCGCCGGTCGCCAAAAGGTTTCGCAACGACCTACCAAGTCGTTGGCAAGTTTTGAGGGTCCAGCCGACGCTTCGCGGTGTCGGCAATGGCCGTCAAAGACCACAGGTGGTTGTACTTCGTCCGGCGGCAACAAGGCGCGGCAACGAAGGCAGACCTCAATCGACAGGATGTCGGCCTGGGTAGATGGTGTGGCCCTCGGTGGTTTCGGGTTGCTCACCTAAGTTCCGGCGCCAGCCGGCGGTCAGCGCGATGGATCGTGCTGCTCGACAACCATTCACCATGATCCGCGCAAGAAGTGCAGATCATGGGGCCATGGGGCAGCTTGTTCGCTGCCAGCACGGATCGGTTCGGCTTCGGATGATTCGCCCCACCCCTGCCATCTTGGCCAGGGTGACGAGACCCCAAGGCAACGACGGACCAATCGGTTTTGCTGGTGGTGACGCAGGCTTTCCCCAAAGTTCGGAGGTAATGCAATGCCGCTCAATCTGGATCAAAAGAAAGAGCTCGTTGCCGAACTGGCGGAGGTAGCTGCCAAGGCGCATTCTTTGGTTGCAGCCCAATACTCGGGTCTCACCGTGTCCCAGCTGACACAGCTTCGCAACAAGGCGCGCACCAGTGGTGTGTTCCTGAAAGTGGCGAAGAACACGCTGGTGCGCCGTGCCGTTGAAGGTACCGACTTCGCGTGCGTCAAAGACGTACTCACGGGGCCGATGATTTACGCCTTCTCGACGGAAGATCCGGGTGCAGCGGGCCGCTTGATCAAGGAGTTTTCCAAAGGCAATGACAAGTTGCAGGCGCGGGTCGTGGCGATCAGTGGTCAGGTGTTTCCTGGCTCACATATCGACCGCTTGGCCGCCCTGCCGACACGTGACCAAGCGCTGTCCATGATGCTGAGTGTGATGAAGGCTCCGATCGAGAAACTCGTTCGCACCTTGATCGAACCCGCTGCCATGGTGACGCGTGCGGTCAAAGCGGTCGCCGACCAAAAGTCAGCTTGAGTCATCAGCACATCCCTTTCGGCTTAATCGTTCAAAGTCAACATTCAGAGGTAAATCACCATGGCCGTTTCAAAAGCAGAAATTCTCGACGGAATTGCTTCGATGTCGCTGATCGACATCACCGACCTCGTCAAGATGATGGAAGAGAAGTTTGGCGTCACCGCAGCCGCTCCGGTTGCCGTGGCGGCGGGTCCGGCAGCTGCTGCTGCTCCGGTTGAAGAAAAGACCGAGTTCACCGTGGTGCTGAAAGCCACTGGTGAGAAAAAGGTCGAAGTGATCAAAGCAGTGCGTGCGATCACTGGTCTCGGCCTGAAAGAAGCCAAAGACCTGGTCGAGTCGGCTCCAGCAACGGTGAAGGATGCCGTGAGCAAGGCCGACGCCGACAAGTTCAAGAAAGAGCTCGAAGCCGCAGGCGCCACCGTCGAGTTGAAATAAGGCTCGACTTGAAGCTCGGAGCGGTATCCGGGCTTGGTAAGGCTGGGGGTGAAAGCCCCCGGCCTTATCGTGTTTCCGGAATCTGTCAGGCAATGATGTAGATGGCGAATGTGCGGTTGACTTAATTCCACGCAAGCGAGCGCTGACCGTGCTGACTTTGCATTCGCGATTTGCTTTAAACCAGGGAACGTCGGGCATCCGCCCGATTAAAGTCCCCAACAACCAAGGGTGGTAGCGCGACCATGACCTACTCGTTCACTGAGAAAAAACGCATCCGCAAGGATTTCGGCAAACGGCCGTCAGTCCTTGGCGTGCCTTATCTGCTGGCGATTCAGACCGATTCGTACCGGGAGTTCCTGCAAGCCAATGTGGCGCTGAAAAATCGCGCCGACAAGGGTTTGCACGCAGCGCTGAAGTCGGTATTCCCGATCAGCAGCTACTCTGGCAATGCCGCGCTCGAGTACGTCAGTTATCGGCTCGGCGATCCGCCGTTCGATGAAAAAGAGTGTCGTTCGCGTGGCTTGAGCTACGGCGCGCCGCTGCGGGTGTTGGTGCGCCTGGTCATCTACGACAAAGACAGCCCGGCCTCAAACAAAGCCGTCAAGCAGGTCAAAGAGCAAGAGGTCTACATGGGCGAACTGCCCTTGATGACCAACAATGGGACCTTCATCATCAACGGTACCGAGCGCGTCATCGTCTCGCAGCTGCATCGCTCGCCTGGCGTGTTCTTTGACCACGACCGCGGCAAGACGCACAGCTCTGGCAAGTTGTTGTATTCGGCGCGGGTGATTCCGTATCGTGGCTCCTGGCTTGATTTTGAGTTTGACGCCAAAGACTGCATGTACACGCGCATCGACCGTCGCCGCAAGTTGCCGGTGACGATTTTGTTGCGCGCGCTCGGCTACAACAACGAAGAGATGCTCAACACCTTCTTCGAGACCAACGAGTTCACGCTCAATGCGAGCGGTGGTGCCGAACTCAAGTTGATCCCGGATCGCTTGCGTGGTGAGTCGGCGGCGTTCGATATTCGCATTGGCGACGAACTGATCGTCGAGGCCGGCAAGCGCATTACCGCGCGCCACGTCAAGCAACTGCAATTGGCCAAGGTCGGTGCCCTGGACGTGCCCGACGAGTACCTGATCGGGCGCATCATGGCGCACGATGTCATCGACAAGAAGACCGGCGAGCTGCTGGCCGCAGCCAACGACGAACTGCATGAAGACCATTTGGCCAAGTTCCGCAAAGCCGGAATCAGCCACCTTGGTACCCTGTTCGTCAACGACCTGGATCGTGGTCCTTACATTTCGCAAACACTGCGCATCGACCCCAGCAAAACCCCGCTGGAGGCCCTGGTTGAAATCTACCGGATGATGCGTCCGGGCGAGCCGCCGACCAAGGAAGCCGCGCAGAACTTGTTCCAGAACCTGTTCTTTACCTTTGATCGTTATGACCTGTCGCTGGTCGGACGGATGAAGTTCAACCGTCGTGTCGGCCGCAAAGAGACGGTGGGTACGCCGGTGTTGTACGACAGCAAATATTTCAGCCGCCGTACCGATGAAGAAGGCAAGCGCCTGTACAAGCAGGTCGGCGCCAATTTCTCCGACATTCTCGATGCGCTGAAGATTTTGGTGGGTATCAGGAATGGCCAAGGCGTGGTCGACGACATCGACCATCTGGGCAATCGGCGCGTGCGTTCGGTGGGTGAAATGGCCGAGAACGTGTTCCGCGTTGGCCTGGTTCGGGTTGAACGGGCAGTCAAAGAGCGCCTGTCATTGGCCGAGTCCGAAGGCCTCACGCCGCAGGAGTTGATCAATGCCAAACCGGTGGCGGCGGCAGTCAAAGAGTTCTTTGGCTCTTCGCAGTTGTCGCAGTTCATGGATCAGAACAATCCCTTGTCCGAAGTCACCCACAAACGTCGTGTCTCGGCGCTTGGTCCTGGCGGTTTGACCCGCGAACGCGCTGGTTTTGAAGTGCGCGACGTGCATCCCACCCACTACGGCCGCGTTTGCACCATCGAGACACCAGAAGGCCCGAACATTGGCCTGATCAACTCGCTGGCGGTATACGCGCGCACCAACCACTACGGCTTTCTGGAAACCCCGTTCCGTCGCGTGGTCGATAGTCGGCCGACCAAGGACATCGATTTCCTTTCGGCGATCGAAGAAAACGAGTTCGTGATTGCCCAGGCCAATTCGCTGCTGGACGAAAAAGGCAGGCTGAAAGAAGATTTCGTCGCCTGTCGTTACCAGGGCGAATCGGAATTGCGTCAGCCCAAGGACGTTGGCTATATGGATGTGTCGCCGATGCAGACGGTGTCGGTGGCGGCGGCCCTGGTGCCGTTCCTCGAGCACGACGACGCCAATCGTGCGTTGATGGGCGCCAACATGCAACGTCAGGCGGTGCCGACCCTGCGCTCGCAAACGCCGTTGGTCGGCACCGGTGTCGAGCGCGATGTCGCCCGCGACTCCGGCGTCCTGGTGGCGGCGGCGCGTGGCGGGGTGATCGAGCAGGTCGATGCGGCCCGCATCGTGGTCAAGGCACACGAAACCGAAGTCGGCGAAAACGACGCCGGCGTCGATATCTATTCGTTGGTCAAGTACACCCGCTCCAATCAGAACACCTGCCTCAACCAACGCCCGCTGGTCAGTGTCGGCGACGTTGTTGCCAAGGGCGATGTGCTCGCCGATGGCCCGTCCACCGACATCGGCGAACTGGCGCTTGGGCAGAACATGTTGGTCGCCTTCATGCCGTGGAACGGTTACAACTTCGAAGACTCCATTCTGCTTTCTGAGCGGGTGGTAAAAGAAGACCGCTACACCACCATCCACATCGAAGAATTGGCTTGTGTGGCGCGCGACACCAAGCTCGGCCCGGAGGAAATTACCGCCGACATCCCGAACGTTGCGGAGCAGGCACTGACGCGTCTGGATGAGTCCGGTGTGGTCTACATCGGCGCCGAAGTCAAGGCTGGCGATATTCTGGTTGGCAAGGTCACCCCCAAAGGTGAAAGCCAGCTCACGCCAGAAGAGAAATTGCTGCGTGCGATTTTTGGCGAAAAAGCTTCGGACGTGAAAGACAGCTCGTTGCGGGTGCCACCAGGTATGGACGGCACGGTCATCGACGTGCAGGTATTTACCCGCGATGGCATCGAGAAAGACAAGCGCGCCAAGCAGATCGAGGAATCCGAGGTCAAGCGCGTCAAGAAAGACTTCGATGACCAGTATCGGATTCTGGAGACCGCGATCTACTCGCGACTGCGCTCGCAGTTGCTCGGCCGGATTGCCAGCGGTGGGCCGCAGGGCCTCAAGAAAGGCGAACTCAGCGCCGACTACTTGAACAGCCTCAAGCGTGACGAGCTGTTCTCGATCCGGATGAAAGACGAAGACGCCGCCGAGTTCATCGAAAAAGCGCAGGAGCAAGTGGCCCGTCACCGTGCCGAGTTCGACAAGCGCTTCAACGACAAGAAAGCGAAGATCACCGCCGGCGACGATTTGGCGCCGGGTGTGCTGAAAATGGTCAAGGTCTATCTGGCGGTGAAGCGTCGGATCCAACCGGGCGACAAGATGGCTGGTCGCCACGGTAACAAGGGCGTGGTCTCGACCATCGTGCCGCAACAAGATATGCCCTACGCCGCCGATGGCCGGCCGGTGGACATCGTGCTCAACCCGCTCGGTGTGCCGTCGCGAATGAACATCGGCCAGGTGTTGGAAATTCATCTCGGCTGGGCGGCCAAGGGACTCGGTGAGCAAATCAACCGGATGCTGGAAGCCAACCAAAAAGTCGCCGATCTGCGCAAGTTTCTTGACAGCATTTACAACCATGACAAGGCCGAACATGGCGAGCGCGTGAAATTGGCGTCGTTCAAAGACAACGAACTGCTAGCGATGGCGCACAAACTCACCGAAGGCGTGCCGATGGCGACCCCGGTGTTTGACGGCGCCTACGAATCGGAAATCAAGCGCATGCTCAAGCTGGCGGGTTTGCCCGAAAGTGGCCAAACCACGCTGTTTGACGGGCGTACCGGTGAAGCCTTCGATCGCCAGATTACCGTCGGCTACATGTACATGCTCAAGCTCAACCACTTGGTGGATGACAAGATGCACGCGCGATCCACTGGTCCTTACTCGCTGGTCACCCAGCAACCTTTGGGTGGCAAGGCGCAGTTTGGTGGGCAGCGTTTCGGCGAAATGGAAGTGTGGGCGCTCGAAGCTTATGGCGCCGCCTACACGCTGCAAGAAATGCTCACGGTGAAATCCGACGACGTCGGTGGGCGCAACCAAATGTACAAAAACATCGTTGACGGTGATCACGAGATCTCGGCCGGCATGCCGGAGTCCTTCAATGTGCTGGTGAAGGAAATCCGCTCGCTCGCGATCAACATCGAGCTGGAAGGTCAGTGAGCTTTTAGGAGTCTTAAATCATGAAAGATCTACTCAATCTGTTCAATCAGCAACGCCAATCGCTGGACTTTGACTCGATCCGTATCGGGCTGGCGTCTCCGGACTTGATCCGGAGCTGGTCGTTTGGCGAGGTGAAGAAACCAGAAACCATCAACTACCGGACCTTCAAGCCGGAACGTGATGGCCTGTTCTGCGCGGCGATCTTCGGGCCGATCAAAGACTACGAATGCCTGTGCGGCAAGTACAAGCGCATGAAACATCGTGGCGTGGTCTGCGAGAAGTGCGGCACCGAAGTCACTTTGGCCAAGGTTCGCCGCGAGCGCATGGGGCACATCGATCTGGCGTCGCCGACCGCGCATATCTGGTTTTTGAAGTCGCTGCCTTCGCGCATCGGCTTGATGCTGGATATGACCTTGCGCGATATCGAACGCATTCTTTATTTCGAAGCGTTTGTCACCATCGATCCGGGCCTGACGCCGCTGGAACGTGGCCAATTGCTGTCAGAAGAGCAATACCTGAATGCTGTCGAGGAGCACGGCGACGAGTTCGACGCACGCATGGGTGCGGAAGCGGTTTACGAACTGCTCAAGACCGTCGACCTGAATGCCGAATTGGTGCGACTGCGCGAGGAAATGTTGCAGACCAGCTCGGAAACCAAACTCAAGCGCTATTCCAAACGCATCAAGTTGATGGAGAGCTTTATCGATTCCGGCAATCGACCGGAATGGATGGTGTTGACGGTGTTGCCGGTGCTGCCCCCAGATTTGCGCCCACTGGTGCCATTGGAAGGCGGCCGTTTTGCCACCTCCGACTTGAACGACCTGTATCGCCGCGTCATCAATCGCAACAACCGTCTGCGTCGCCTGCTCGAATTGAATGCGCCCGACATCATCGTGCGCAACGAAAAGCGCATGTTGCAGGAATCGGTCGATGCCTTGATGGACAATGGCCGCCGTGGTCGCGCGATCACCGGCACCAACAAGCGTCCGTTGAAATCGTTGGCGGACATGATCAAGGGCAAGCAAGGCCGGTTCCGGCAGAATCTGCTCGGCAAGCGGGTTGACTACTCGGGCCGTTCGGTCATTGTGGTTGGCCCGACGCTCAAGTTGCACGAGTGTGGTTTGCCCAAAAAGATGGCGTTGGAGCTGTTCAAACCGTTCATTTTTTCCAAGCTGCAACGCCGTGGTTTGGCGACCACGATCAAAGCCGCAAAGAAGCTGGTCGAACGTGAGTCAGCAGAAGTCTGGGATATCCTGGAAGAAGTCATTCGCGAACACCCGGTAATGCTCAATCGTGCGCCGACCCTGCATCGCCTGGGCATCCAGGCGTTCGAGCCGGTGCTGATCGAGGGTAAAGCGATCCAGCTGCATCCGCTGGTGTGTACCGCCTTCAACGCCGACTTCGATGGCGATCAGATGGCTGTCCATGTGCCGCTGTCGATCGAAGCGCAGTTGGAAGCGCGCGCTTTGATGATGAGCTCCAACAATATCCTGTCACCGGCCAATGGCGAGCCGATCATCGTGCCGACCCAGGACGTGGTGCTGGGCCTGTATTACATGACCCGCGAGCTGATCAACGTCAAGGGCGAAGGCATGGTGTTCGCCAACGTCTCTGAGGTTTACCGTGCCTATCAGAATCGCGCCGTGGCGTTGCACGCCAAGGTCAAGGTGCGGCTCAAGCAAACGGTGATCGCGGAAGATGGCAGCCGCAGCGAAGTCACCGCGATCGTGGACACGACCATTGGCCGCGCGCTGTTGGTCGAGATCATTCCCCAAGGTCTGCCGTTCGCGTTGGTCAATCGGGATTTGACCAAAAAAGCCATTTCCAATTTGATCAATACCTCTTATCGCCTGCTCGGCCTCAAAGACACCGTCGTCTTTGCCGATCAGCTGATGTACACCGGGTTTGCCTATGCGACCCGCGCCGGTGTCTCCATTGGCATCGATGACCTGACCATCCCAACCGAAAAGAAGGCGATTCTTGAAGTTGCCGAAAAGGAAGTCATCGAGATCCAGGAACAGTTTGCGTCCGGCCTGGTCACCTCGGGCGAGCGCTACAACAAGGTGGTGGATATCTGGTCGCGCACCAACGAGCAAGTGGCCCAGGCGATGATGAAGGGCATCGGCACCGACCGCGTACTGAATGCCGAGGGCAAGCTGGTTGAACAAAAATCGATGAACTCGGTATTTATCATGGCCGACTCGGGTGCCCGCGGTTCGGCTGCCCAGATCCGTCAGCTTGCCGGTATGCGCGGGTTGATGGCGAGGCCGGATGGTTCGATCATCGAAACACCGATCAAGGCCAATTTCCGTGAAGGCCTGGACGTGCTGCAGTACTTCATCTCCACCCATGGCGCGCGCAAAGGCTTGGCCGATACCGCCTTGAAAACCGCCAACTCGGGCTATCTGACGCGCCGTTTGGTGGACGTTGCCCAAGACGTGGTGGTGACTTCATTGGACTGCGGCACCCTCAATGGCATCACCATGACGGCGTTGGTCGAAGGCGGCGATGTGGTCGAGCCGTTGCGTGACCGTGTCCTCGGCCGCGTGGTGGCGGAAGACGTCTACCTGCCCGGCGCGGAAGACAAACCTTTGGTCGAGCGCAATACTCTGCTCGATGAGCGCTTGGTCGAGAAACTCGAGACCGCTGGCGTGCAATCCATGCTGGTGCGCTCGGCCATAACCTGCGAGGCCCGCTTCGGCATTTGCCGATACTGCTATGGCCGTGACCTGGCTCGCGGCCACCTGGTGAACATTGGCGAAGCGGTCGGTGTGATCGCGGCGCAATCGATTGGCGAGCCCGGTACCCAGCTGACCATGCGTACCTTCCACATTGGTGGCGCGGCCTCCCGCGCGGCAGCCGTGGACAATGTGCGCGTGCGGACCACCGGCTCGATCAAGTTCAACAACATCAAAACGGTGGAACATGCCGCTGGACACCTGGTTGCGGTTTCTCGATCCGGTGAATTGTCGATCATGGACGTGCACGGCCGCGAGCGTGAACGCTACCGCGTGCCCTACGGTTCCAGCATCCAATTGCGCGACGGTGCGGCGCTGAAAGCGGGCCAGGTCGTGGCCAATTGGGACCCGCATACGCATCCGATTGTCTCGGAAGTGGCTGGTGTGATCCGGTTCTCGGACTTCGTTGACGGCATCACCGTGCAGGAGCAAATCGACGACCTCACTGGGCTGCAATCGGCGGTAGTAACCGATCCCAAGCGGCGCGGTTCGGCGGCCAAAGATCTGCGACCGATGGTGCGTATCGAAGACAAGAAAGGCAAAGAATTGAAGTTGCCTGGTACCGACATTCCGGCCCAGTATTTTCTGCCGCCGGGGGCAATCATTTCCTTGCAGGCGGGCGCCAGCGTAGGTGTCGGTGACGTGGTCGCACGTATTCCGCAAGAGACCTCCAAGACCCGAGATATCACCGGTGGTCTGCCCCGGGTCGCCGACCTGTTCGAAGCGCGTAAACCGAAGGAAACGGCGGTACTGGCCGAGATCACCGGTATCGTCAGCTTCGGCAAAGACACCAAGGGCAAGCAGCGCCTGGTCATCACTGATCGCGATGGCAATGCCCACGAAGAACTGATTCCCAAGTGGCGTCAGGTGATCGTATTTGAGGGTGAGCATGTGGCCAAGGGTGAGACGGTCGTCGATGGCGAGCCCAATGCCCACGACATTCTGCGCCTGCTCGGCGTGGAGCCGTTGGCGGCCTACCTGGTGAAGGAAATCCAGGATGTCTATCGATTGCAAGGCGTGAAGATCAACGACAAGCACATCGAAACCATCATTCGTCAGATGTTGCGTAAAGTCGAGATTGTCGATGGTGGTGACACCCGCTTCATGCGTGGTGAACAGACCGAGCGCATGCGGATGCTGGAAGAAAACGTGCGCGCGCGCAGTCGGGATGAGCGCACCGCGGTCTCGCACCCGGTGTTGCTGGGAATCACCAAGGCGTCGCTGGCGACCGAGTCGTTTATTTCGGCGGCTTCGTTCCAGGAAACGACCCGTGTGTTGACCGAAGCTGCGGTGCGCGGCGCGCGTGACACCTTGCGCGGTTTGAAGGAAAACGTTATAGTCGGCCGCTTGATTCCGGCTGGTACTGGTCTCGCCTATCACGACAAGCGTCGTGCAGCGAAAGCAGGCCTTGCCGAGATCGATCTTGAATCCATTGGCAACCCGTCAGCAGTGACGTTTGCCGAACCCCTCGCCGAGGACAGTAGCTCAGACGACGCCTAACTGATTTGTTGAATCCACAGCGAAATGAAGCACAGGAAGTACTTCGTGTTCGTGGCAACGGATGCCTGACTGTGTGTTGACAGTCCATCTCTTCACCTGTTAAAGTCTCGCAGCTGACAGGCCGACTTTTCGTCGGCCTGTCTTTCGTTTCCCAGGACCCCTAAGAATGTCTACCATCAATCAGCTGGTGCGCGAAGCGCGCGAACCCAAAACCTACAAGAGCCCTTCACCGGCGCTGGCCGGTTGCCCGCAGCGGCGCGGTGTTTGTACCCGTGTTTACACTACTACGCCGAAGAAGCCGAACTCGGCGCTGCGCAAGGTTGCCAAGGTGCGCTTGACCAACGGCTTCGAAGTGATTTCTTACATCGGTGGCGAAGGCCACAACCTGCAGGAACACTCGGTGGTGCTTATCCGTGGTGGCCGTGTCAAGGATTTGCCAGGCGTGCGTTACCACACGGTGCGCGGCAGTCTCGATGCCGCTGGTGTCACCAAGCGCCGCCAATCGCGCTCCAAGTACGGCGCCAAGCGTCCGAAGTCCTGATCAGATAGACAAGGTTGATTCGATATGTCGCGTAAAGGTTCTACTCCGCAACGTACTGTCCTGGCTGACCCGAAGCATGGCAGCGAGATGATCGCTCGATTCATCAATATGGTGATGAAGAGTGGTAAGAAATCGGTCGCTGAAGGCATCGTTTATGGTGCCCTGCAAACCATCGGCGAGAAGAGTGCCGAGCCTTTGGCTCTGGTCGAAAAAGCGCTGAACAATGTTGCGCCAGCGGTTGAGGTCAAGTCGCGCCGCGTTGGCGGCGCGACCTACCAGGTACCAGTGGAAGTTCGGCCGGCGCGGCGGTTGGCGCTGGCGATGCGTTGGACCATCGACGCGGCGCGCAAGCGCGGCGAAACCTCGATGCCACGCAAGCTGGCTGGCGAGTTGCTCGACGCTTCGGAAAGCCGCGGTGGCGCTGTCAAGAAACGCGAAGAAACCCATCGTATGGCGGAAGCGAACAAGGCGTTCGCGCATTACCGCTGGTAAGTGAAGAGTTAAGGACAAGATCATGGCACGTACCACACCGATCGAGCGCTATCGCAACTTTGGCATCATGGCGCACATCGATGCAGGCAAGACCACCACCACCGAGCGCATCCTTTATTACACCGGGGTCAATCACAAGATTGGCGAAGTGCATGATGGCGCGGCGACGATGGACTGGATGGAACAAGAGCAGGAACGTGGTATCACCATCACGTCGGCGGCAACTACCTGTTTTTGGAGCGGCATGGATTTGTCGCTGCCAAAGCATCGCTTCAACATCATCGATACTCCCGGACACGTCGATTTCACCATCGAAGTGGAACGTTCGCTGCGCGTGCTTGATGGCGCCGTGTTTGTGCTGTGCGCCGTCGGTGGCGTGCAGCCGCAGTCGGAAACGGTCTGGCGTCAGGCCAACAAGTATGGTGTGCCGCGGCTCGCGTTCGTCAACAAGATGGACCGTGCCGGCGCCGACTTCGACAAGGTCGTTGTGCAGCTGAAGGCGCGGCTGGGTGCCAACCCGGTACCGATGCAGGTGCCGATGGGTGCCGAAGAGAACTTCGAAGGCGTCGTCGATCTGATCAAGATGAAGGCGATCCACTGGGACATGGAATCCCAGGGCATGAAGTTTGAGTACGGCGAGATTCCGGCCGGCTTGCTGGACAAGTGCAAAACTGCACGTGAGTTCATGGTGGAGTCGGCGGCCGAGGCTTCCGAAGAACTGATGAACAAATACTTGGAGAGTGGCGAGCTGTCTGAGCAGGAAATTCTGCAAGGCATTCGCTTGGCTACGATTAACAACTCGATCATTCCAGTGTTCTGCGGCACCGCCTTCAAGAACAAGGGCGTGCAAGCGATGTTGGACGCGGTGGTGAGCTTCCTGCCATCGCCGGCGGATCGGCCACCGGTGAAAGGCACCGACGACCGCGACCAGGAAGCGGTGCGCAAAGTCGGTGACAGCGAGCCGTTCTCGGCGCTGGCATTCAAGATCATGACCGACCCGTTCGTCGGCTCGTTGACCTTTTTCCGGGTTTATTCGGGCACGCTCAATTCGGGCGACTCGGTGCTCAATTCGATCAAGGACAAGAAAGAACGGATCGGACGCTTGTTGCAAATGCATGCTGCGGAGCGCTCCGAAATCAAGGAAGTTCATGCCGGCGACATCGCCGCTGCGGTTGGTTTGAAAGACGTCACTACCGGCGACACGCTGTGTGATGTCAATCATGTGATCACCCTGGAGCGGATGATCTTTCCGGAGCCGGTGATCGCGATGGCGATCGAGCCGAAAACCAAGTCCGATCAAGAAAAAATGGGCGTTGCCTTGGGTCGTTTGGCGCAAGAAGACCCGTCGTTTCGCGTGCGCTCTGATGAAGAATCCGGCCAGACCATCATTGCTGGCATGGGCGAGCTGCATCTGGAAATCCTGGTCGACCGGATGAAGCGCGAGTTCAATGTCGAGGCCAATGTCGGCAAGCCACAAGTGGCCTATCGCGAAACCATCCGCAAGCACGTGCGCGTCGAGGGCAAGTTTGTTCGGCAGTCTGGCGGTCGCGGTCAATACGGCCATGTTTGGATCGAGATGGAACCGATGGAGCGCGGTGGTGGCTACGTTTTCGAAAACGCGGTGGTTGGCGGCGTCATTCCGAAGGAATACATCCCGGCGGTCGACAAAGGTATCCGCGAGCAAGTGGGCAACGGTGTGCTGGCGGGCTATCCGGTGGTCGACGTGAAGGTGCGCTTGGTCGATGGTTCCTACCACGACGTTGATTCCAACGAAATGGCCTTCAAGATTGCTGGCTCAATGGCTTTCAAGGAAGGCTTTGCCAAGGCCAATCCGGCCTTGCTCGAGCCGATCATGAAAATCGAAGTGGTTACGCCAGAAGATTACATGGGCGATGTGATGGGTGACCTGAGTCGGCGCCGCGGCGTTTTGCAGGGCACCGACGACTCTCCTTCGGGAAAGATCATCAACGCGCTGGTGCCGCTTGGCGAGATGTTTGGCTACGTTACTTCGCTGCGCTCGATGTCGCAGGGGCGTGCCAGTTCCACGATGGAATTCGATCATTACGCTGAAGCGCCGACGCATATCGCCGACGCGGTTATCAAAAAATCGTCCTAAAACTTATCAACGCATCTACCCGAGGGTTGCAGTCATGGCAAAAGAGAAATTCAGTCGCAAGAAGCCGCACGTCAACGTCGGCACGATTGGCCACGTCGATCACGGCAAGACGACGCTGA
>PEUI01000384.1 GCA_002785585.1 Lysobacterales bacterium CG02_land_8_20_14_3_00_62_12 | reverse complement strand
CTTCGTCGCCATCTCCCCTCCAATAAAAAGGGGACACTTTAGCTTTGGACAAAGGGGACATTACGGCTTTGGGCTAACACGTGCGCTTTGGCACATTGACGGGCATGGGCGTCGCTCGGATACTCGGCTGACGCAAGTTCGGTCGATCCGCCGCTGGCGCGCATCCGGCGCGTCAGCCCGGCGCTCGGGCCAAGGTCGGCGCCGGGCCGGTTCTGGAGACTCCCTATGAAGCTGCGGTGCTGCTGGTGGTGGTTGGTGGTGACGCTGCTGTTGGGCGCCTGCGCGTCGGTGCCGACGCTGCCGACCACCGCCGATCTATTCCATGATTCCTGGTTTCAGCCGCCCAGTGTGCCGATTGATGCCGGTGAGGTGTTCGCATTGACTGATCGCATGCGCGACTACGTGCATACCGATATTGCCCCGCAACTGCGTCGCGACGGCAATCAGCTCGGCTTGTTCAATGCCTTGAGAGACAGTGGTCAACTCAAACTCGAGTACGACGCCGCCATTACCCGCAACGCCGCCGAAGCGTTCTCGGCGCGCACCGGCAATTGCCTGTCACTGGCGATTCTGACCGCGGCGCTGGCGGATGAGATCGGCCTCGACGTGCAATTCCAGAACGTACTCGGCGAACGCACCATCAGCCGCAACGGGGATCTGCTGTTCTACAACGACCACGTCAATCTGGAGCTGCGCGACACCCGCAACGATGACCGCTCCGTAGCCACTGGCAAAGTGGCCATGGTGATCGATTTTTTGCCAGCGCGTGATCGCCGTGGCCGCGCCGTCCGCAGCGTGTCGAAGCCGACGCTGCTGGCCATGTACATGAACAACCGCGCCGCCGAATCACTGGCGGCGGGCAAGATCGATGACGCCTATTGGTGGGCACGGGCGGCGATCCAGCAAGAGCCGCGCTACACCGCCACTTACAATACGCTGGGAGTGATCTATCGACGTCACGGCCAAACCCAGACCGCCCTGTCGCTGCTGAATTATGCGCTGACGCTGGAGCCGGGCAATATCGCCGCGATGTCCAACATCATCCCGTTGTTGGAGGGCGTCGGCAAAACCAGAGAATCGGCTCAATGGCAGCAGCGATTGCGCCAACTGCAGTCGCTGCCGCCGTTTTACTTCTTCGAGCAGGGTCGGCTTGCCATGCAAGAACAGCAATTCGAGCGCGCGCGCGAGCTGTTCGCCAAGGAAATCGAACGCACCAAGTACTACCACGAATTTCATTTCTGGCTGGGTTTGGCGTATGTCGGCTTGCACCAGCCCGAGCTCGCCCGCAAACACTTCGCCATCGCCGAGGCCAATGCCACGACCCGCGCCGATGCCAAGCGCTACCAAGAAGCGTTGGATGCACTCGGGCCATCACCACGAAAGCGTGGTGGATTGAAGCCGAACGGTTTGGGTTTGTGGCCCTGAGGCAAGTGGATGGGTGGAGCGCGGCCACTTGCAGGCGCGCTCTACGGCCTCGGTCGGCCCTCACTCGGCCAAATTCGCCTGCAAAAACTTGCCGATCCGGCCGAGCATCTGCACGCGGACATCGGAGTCCACCAGACTGTGTTCGAGGCCTGCAAACTCCAGCAGCTCGCAGTTCTTGCCAGCGGCACGCAGCTTGGCATCAAGCTTCTGCGATTGCTCGATATCGACGTTGAGGTCTTTGCTGCCGTGAAACAGTAAAACCGGTGCCTTGATCTTGTCGACATTTTGCAGCGGCGAGCCCTCGGTGAGGTGCGGACCGGAGCCGACGAGGTCCACGACCAGATCATGACTGGTGTAATCACGGGCTTCACGCTTGAGCAACGCAAAATCGGTCACTGGCGCGATCGCGACGATGGCCTTGAACAACTCGGGGTCGGTCACCCCCGACTGCAGCGCGGCGTAGCCACCATAGGACCAACCAACGATGGCGAGTCTTTTGGGGTCGGCAATGCCCTGCGCCACCAGCCAGTGGGCAGCGCTGGTCACATCGCCAATCGAGGTCCGCCAGCCGCGGTAACCATTTTCTTTGAACCAGGCGTCACCGTAACCCGCAGAACCACGATAGTTGGGCTGGATGACGGCGTAGCCGGCGTGCGCCAGATATTGGGCCAGCCAATCGAATCCCCATTCATCGCGAGCTTGCGGGCCGCCGTGCGGCAGCACCACGGCCGGCAGACCATGCGCGTCTTCCTTGCCCGGCGGCAGCGTGAGATAGCCGGGAATGAGGGCGCCATCGCTGGCTGGGTAGCTGATCGGCTTGACGTTCGCCAGCTTGACCGTTTCGAGCGCCGGTCGGTCAAGCATGACTTCGTTGAGCGCGCGCTTGGTTTTGTCGTAAACGAAATAGCGGCCGGGATCGGCATCGCTGTGGGCATAGATCAACAACTTGTTCTGGTCGGCTGTGGCCGCCAGAAATTTCACGATGGGCAAGTTCGGAATCGCCTTGCCCAAGGCCGCAGACAGTTTTTTGTACTCTGGGTCAAAATAGATGACGCTGCGTTTTTCCTCGACAAAGGTGACGCCAATCACGCGCGCACTGCGGCCGATCCGGACCACGTCATCCACGTCGACCCGGTCGTTCTTGTAGACCAATTCGGTACTCATCGAGCCATCGAGTTTGACGCGGTACAGCGCGAGCCGTTTGTCGAGCTTTTTCAGCACATAGGCGGAATCGCTATCCCGATCCACTGCGATCGGCGTCATTTCGTCAGAGTTGGAAAAGGGCCGCCAATCCATGGAATCACGCAGGCGGTAGTTGTATGTGGTTTGTGCTGCAAGCTGCGAGCGCGCGCCGTGCTGCGGTGTGTAAGCTTTCATCCGCACCGTGCCATGGCCGTCGCTGATGAAGTAGTCCACGGCCTTGGCCGCGCTTTCGACCCGGGTAGATTCCAGCGTGGACACATCGATGCGGTCGATACCCAAACCGTCTGCCTTTTGCACAAAGCGCGTGTTCATCTTGCCTGCTTCGGGAACATAGTCGCGCGCCATCAGTACCTGGCCCTCGGCATCGGGCAGCCAATCGATGATGGCGTCGCCAAACTGTTGCAGGCGCGAAGCATATTGGCTGCCTTGCTGATTCAGGGCTTTGACATTCTTGCCATCGGTGTCCAGCGCGAGCAGGCGAGTGAAGCCAGTGGCAACGCCTCTCAGTTCGCTCCAGGCGTAAAGCTTGCAGATCAGGCGCTGGTTGCTGGCAAACCGGCACCCTTGCAACTGCTCGGCGTCGCCTTTCGACGCAATCGCCAATTGCGGTGCGCCACCCGCCAACGCCGCGACATAGACCAACGTGGAGCGCCCCGGTCCTGGCGTCAGATAAACCAGCCGATTGCCATCCGGAGAAATATCCATTTGTTGCACGCTTTCGCGCACCCCAAATAGGGCGGCGCCAGCGTCGGGTGGCGACGGCCGGGTTTCTGCTGCCGACACCGACAGCGCCGTGCTGACCAAGGCTGCGGCAATCATCAATCGCTTGTTCAATGCGTTCTCCTCGAATGGGGGCGGCGGATTATCGCGGATCGGATTCACCATGGCCACGATTTTTTGCAAACAGCGCTTACGACCAAGCCGCAAGCCAGCGGTTTGCCCGATCACGCCCGGAATGGCACCGTGCACTGGCCAATGGTTCTTGCGCTTGCCGGGCTTCAGGGATAAGCGCGCGGCAGGCGCCCCGGCGCGCGCAGGTAACGATCACGCAATTCCGTTTGCCGCGAGCGCATCGGCATCGCCTTGCCGGCCATCCACACTTGCTCGGCACTGCTGGTGAGTTCGAGCGGGTCGCCGGACCACAGCACCAGATCGGCGAGCTGACCGACCACAATGCGACCAAGGCGGTCGCCGACGCCGAGGGCATCGGCAGGTACCGAGGTCAGCGCCGCCAGACCCGCCTCCCAAGGCAAGCCGTTGGCGACGGCGTTGCCGGCCAACTGACGAATCTTGCGGGCGTTGTGCGAAGCGTCGCCACGTTGGCTGAAACCGACGGCGACGCCAGCGGCATGCAGGCGTGCGGCGTTTTCCAGGGTCGCCGCCAGGCTGTCGAAACTGTCGGGCAGGTCTTCCAGGGCGTCGATCAGTACCGGCACCTTGGCCTGTGCCAAGTCGTTGGCGACCAGCCAGCCTTCGGCGGCACCGAGGATCACCAGATGGAGGTGCTCGCGCTGCGCCAGCGCGAGCACGCGGCGGATGTCGGCGGCACGATCCACCTGCACCAGCACCCGACCTTTGCTGACATAGCCGGTCAATACTTCGCGCCCGGCGGGCGTCAACAGTGGATTGGCGCTACCCGCGGCGGGGGCGACGCGCGCTTCGCGCAGTGCCTGATCGAGCAGCAGGTATTGGCCAGCGCGCGAGTTGCCGCTGAGCACGGACAGATTGCCGCCCAGATTGATGAACAAAGCGCGCAGCCCGGCGTAGGGGGCATCAAAGCTGCCATCCAAACGAACCAGGCCGCCTTGGCCGGCAATAATCGAGCCGCCGGGCTCGCTGCCCGCCGCCAATTCAGTAAAGGTGATGCCTTCGATGCGGGCGATCGGCAGCAGCAGCGAACGCGGGTTGTAGGCCAGGGTGACATCAAATTCCGGGCGCATCTGCGCCACCTGCGGTGGGGTGGCGCCAAAGGTGATCGCGGTGTCGTGGGTACTGGGTTCGGCCGAGACCTCATCGATGCCGATACCGGTCACGCCAGCAAACAGACCCGGCGTCAATGGTCGACCGGCGGCATCGATGCTGGGTACGTCGGCCGGTGCCAGCAGGCCACGGCCAATCGCGGCGATGCTGCCGTTGCGCACCCACACATCGGTGTCACGCAAAGTACCGACGGCACTGGCGGTATGCACGGTGGCGTGGCGGATCAACAGGTCTTGCGCAGTGGCGCTGAGGCTGGCGGCGAGCAGCGAGCCGACTAATACGAAGCGAGTTCCGCGCGAGAGCGTGCGGACCGTAGCAGCGAGGCGAATCATGGCGACACCCCCTGGCCCAGCATGAAGTCCGACACTGGTTGTCGCGCCCGATCATGGCGGTCATACAACAGCGCGCCATCGACGAAGACCTGTTCGGCTTTGCTATAGACGCTGAACGGGTTGCCGCTCCAAATCACGACATCGGCCATTTTGCCGGCCTCCAGGGTGCCGGTCTTGGCGGCCACGCCGAGCGCCTTGGCGGGATTTTCGGTGAGCCAGCGCAGCGCGCGTTCCGGGGCAATATCGATGCCGACCCGCGCCGCCTTGCCGATCACTTTGGCGGCCTCCTGATTGAGCCGTTGGATGCCTTCGGCGGAATCCGAGTGGACAATGGCGCAGCTCGCGGCGGGGCGATCGACCAGGGCGAGGTTTTCCTGGATGCCGTCGTAGGCTTCCATTTTGAAGCCCCACCAATCGGCCCAAAGCGCGCCACAAATGTGTTCCTTGGCCAGTGCGTCGGCCAGTTTGTAGGCCTCGACGCCGTGATGAAAGGCGGCGATGTGAAATCCAAACTCGTGGGAAAGGTCGATCATGTTGGCCATTTCATCGGCGCGATAACAATGAATATGCACTTGAATTTCGCCCTTGAGCACGCCCACCAGGGTGTCCAATCGCAGGTCGCGCTTGGGTGGCTTCGGCGGTTCGGCTTTCTTGTTCTTGCCGACTTTGGTCAGCGCCTGTTGGTAGTCCTGCCATTGCGTCAGGTATTCGCGGGCTTCGATGAACTGGGCGCGATAACCCGCCATGTTGCCCATTCGCGTCATCGGCGTTTGCATGCGCTCGCCGTATACGCGCTTGGGGTTTTCGCCGCAGGCCATCTTCAAGCCATAGGGTGCGCCCGGAAACTTCATCGCCTGCACGCTGGTGGCGGCAACATTTTTCAGGGTGACGCCACGGCCGCCGATCAGGTTGGCGGAGCCTGGCAGCACCTGCAGCGTGGTGACGCCACCGGCGAGCGCGGCGGCAAAGCCGGGATCCTGCGGCCAGACACTATGCTCGGCCCAAACCTGCGCGGTCACCGGTGCGGTCACCTCATTGCCGTCGCTGGTGGCGCGCACGCCGGGGCTGGCGTACACCCCCAAATGCGAGTGCACGTCGATCAAACCGGGGGTGACCCACTTGCCGGTGGCGTCCACCGTGCGCGCATCGGCCGGCGCGTCGAGCGCCTTGCCTACGGCCTCTACTACCCCATTACGCAGCAGCACATCGGCGTCTTCCAGGCGCTGACCATTACCAATCAACACGGTGCCATGGCGGATCACCGTCACGCCATCGGCGATCGGCTGATAGGTGCTGGGATATGGATCGCCATCGGCCCGCGCGCTGGCAGTGTGGGGGAGCAGCAGGGCCGCCAGCAAGGCGGTGTAAGCCGGAATACGCATGAACGGTTCCCCTCGGAAAGGCGTCGATAGTAGCGATGCCGCCGGACCCCGCCAAGTGACAGTGACCCGCGAGTCCAGGGATGGCCGACGAGCCCAGGGATGGGCGAGGTAGGCCGCGTCGGGAACTGGCGGCCGAGATAGGCCGCGTCGGGAACGGGCGGCCGGGAACTTGAGCCCCATCAGTAATGCCCCCCTTGCACCCCGGCGCGAACGCGCTAAGTTGGCGGGCGTCACCCGGTTGCTCGGCGCCGGTTCGGTGTTGGGCTTTTGCATTACGTCGCCTAAGGAGTTGCCATGTTCGGTCGATTGATGAATGTGTTTCGTGGATTCTTTGCGCTGTTCGTGAAGGATTTGGAGAAGAAAAATCCGGAAGGCTTGTTGGAACTGGAACAAGAGAATCTGCGCAAGCAGATCGGTGCTTATAATCAGGGTTTGGCGCAGCACGCGGGTCTGGCCGAGCGGCTGATGGGGCAGGTGCGCAAGCTCGAAGCCGAAGAGACCGAGGTCCGCGCCCGCACCACCGCGCATCTGCGGGCCGGCAACCAGGCAGCGGCGGCACAACACGCGCTGCGCCTGCAAACGGTGAGCCGTGAACTGGTCGAAAACCGCAAGCAGATGGAGGGCGCCGAAGCGATGTACCAGAATCTGGTGAAGGCGCGCGATGTCTCGGTGGCGGCGGCGCGCGCCAAGATCGAAGGCCTCAAAGGCGCCATCAACGACATGCGGATGAAGACCGCGATGGCCGAGATGAACGAGATGGCGGCCGGCATGATCGGTCAGATCGGTGGTTCCGGCGATACCTTGAACCGGCTGCACGAAATGGTCGAAGAAGAGCGCAACAAGGCTGCCGGTCGCGCCCGCGTCGCCAGCGATGCGTTGGACATGGGCGACATCAAACTCAAGGAAGCCGAGATGACCGCGCTGGCCGATCAGGCGCTGGCCGATTTTGCCGCGGCCGAGGGCATCAGCCTCGACGGCAAGGCGTTGCCGACAACGCCCGCGCGCAGCATGGGCAGCGCCAGCGAAGCGACGGCGCAATAGCCGATGGCGCTGTCGGCCGATGCCCCGGCGTGGGCAGGCGAACTGGCGCTGGCCTATGAGAGCGGCGCCCACGGGCAGTTTGTGCTGTACGGCAATGTCGGTGATCGGTTCCCGCATCAAGGCCGCTTGATCGGCTTGAGCGCCTTGCTCGATGCCGAACTGTTGTCGGCGTTTGCGCTGGTGTTGCGGTATGACCCGGGCAATGGGTTGTCGGTGCAACGCGCCAGTGCCGCCTTCCAGCAATGGCCGGGCGCGAGTGCCGTCGCCAGCGCCCGCGAACCGCGCGCGGCGGTGGAATTGATCAGCCGCTATTTGCGTTATCGCGCCAATCTCAGTGCGCTCGGTCGCGGCGAAGTGGAAGCCGTGGCGGTGATCGTGCGCAGCGCCGATCAGCTGATGCCGGCCAATCGTCAAGGCGATTTCGACACCGCGAGTCTGGTCAGTCTGGTGCGCGATTGGGCGGCGGAACCGCCGTTCACCGAATTGCCGTTCGCCAGTTTTTTGATTGCCGACAATTTGAACGACCTGCATCCGCAGATCGCCCAGCATCCGCGGGTGGCGCGGGTGCGGGTACCGTTGCCGGACGCCGGTGTGATCAAACTGGCGCTGGCGCAATTGCAGCTCGATCATCCCACCGCGTTTGCCGCTGCCGACCATGACCAGACCGCGCAATTATTGACTGGCGTCAGCATCAGCGCGCTCAACAGTCTGGTCCGCCGGCGCAGCTTTCAGCTCAGGCACCAGCCCGATCTGCGGCCGTTGGCCAATGCGGACTGGATTGCCGCCAAAAAACAGATGGTCGAGACCGATGCCATGGGCCTGGTCGAGTTCATCGATTCAACCAAAACCCTGGAACACTACTACGCCCAGGAGGCACTCAAGGCTTTCTTGCGGACCGACATCAAGCTCTGGCACGAAGCCGACCTGCGCGCTTTGCCGATGGGCTATATTTTTTGCGGCCCGGTGGGCACCGGCAAAACCTATCTGGTGGAATGCCTGGCCGGCGAGGCCGGGGTACCGGTGGTGAAGTTGAAAAACTTCCGTGATCGCTGGGTCGGCTCCAGCGAAGGCAATCTGGAAAAAATCTTTCGCTTGATCCACGCCCTCGGCCGCTGCATCGTGTTCATCGACGAGGCCGACCAAACCCTGGGCAAGCGCGCCAGTGGCGATGGCGATAGCGGCCTGTCGGGACGCCTGTATTCGATGATCGCGCAGGAGATGAGCGACACCAGCAATCGCGGCCGCCTGTTGTGGATTCTGGCGTCGTCGCGCCCCGATCTGATCGAAGTGGACTTGAAGCGACCGGGCCGCATCGACGTCAAGATTCCGCTGCTGCCCACCACTACCCAGGCCGAGAGTGCGGCGCTGTTGAATGCCCTGCTCAAGCGCCTGGACATTGCACCTGGCGTCGCCGCCATGCAGGAGCTGACCTTGCCGCTGCTGCTGACGCCGGGCGCTGCCGAGGCGTTGGCGGTGAAGGTATATCGAACTGTCGCCAGCACGCAGGCGACGCCGCTGGCCGCACTCAAACAAAGTTTGCTTGGCTATCAGCCGCCGGTGTCGCCGGCCGCGCTGGCGTTTCAGATGCGCATCGCCATCCGCGAAACCACCGACATCGCCTTTGTGCCGGAATCCTTGCGTGGTCTGGCCAATGATGAAGGCGGCGGCCAGTGACGGCGCCAGGGTATTGGCGGGCGGCGTTCAACGCCCGGCCGCTGGGCATGCCGATTCCGCCCAACTGGTTTGCGTTGGCGGCATTCGGTTTGCTGGGATTTTTTCTCAGCCCCGGCTTCTGGCTGCTCGGCGCCGGGCTGGAAATCGGCTACCTGGGTTGGTTGTCGAGCCAGCCGCGGTTTCGTCAGAGCGTGGATGCCCAAGCGCAGCAGGCCGCTGCCGGTGCCGATCCGGCTGAGGTGCGCTACCTCGGCTTGCACCAGCAGTTGGCAGCAGAGGATCGACAACGCCAGCAGCAGATCGAAGCGCGGGCGCGCGAAATTGTCGTGTCGCTGGATCAATCGCCGTTGCTCGCCAGTCACGCCGATAGCCTGGAACAACTGGTCTGGCTGCACTTGCGACTATTGGCGGCGCGCCAAGCGATGCTGCGTGTGGTCGCCACCGCGCACCGCGAAAGCGACCAACTCAGCGCACAGGAACAACACATCGCCCGGCGCCTCGGCGCCGACAACATCGACAGCGAATTGCGCCGTAGCCTGGAACAACAACAGGCGGTGATCGATCAGCGCCAGGCCGCGCATGCCGATGCCGGGCGCCGTCTGGAACATGTCGATGCCGAGCTTGCCCGCATCGATCAACAAATTGCCCTGATCCGCGAACAAGCCCTGCTGGCCACCGATGAAGGCGGCATCGGGCAATCGCTGGATGCATTGACCGCCTCGTTCAACGAAGCCAATCGCTGGCTCGACGGCCAGCGTGATTTGCTCGGCGTATTCGAAAATGCCGCCGCCCATCCCCTGCCAGCGCGCGTGTTGCGCGCTGCTGGCGCAACCAAAGACCTCGCCCAAGGAGAATCCGCATGAACCCGATGCAGCGTCAACGTGGCAATGCCATTGGCAAGTTGCTGACCTTTTTGCTGGTGGCCGGACTGCTCGGCATGGGCGCCTGGTTGAGTCTGCGCGATCTGCGCCAGACCGCAGCACCGGCGTCGGCCAACCGAGCGAGCGCTGAGGCGACCAGCGCTGTGGTCGATAGCGCCGCCCCGGCACCAATCGAGCCCGACCTGGCGACGCCGCAACTGGATCAGGCAGCGGCTTACACGCCGAGCAACAACGTCATCGACGTGGATATCAGCGAATACGCCGGCTACGGCGGATTGATCGTCGCCAATGGCGGGCTGGCGCCGAATCCGGATTCCTTCTTTGCCAAGCATTACGGCTTCCAGGTGCGCTTGTCGCTGAGCGAGGAAGAGGGCTGGTCGAAACTCAACAACGGCAAGCTCGCCGCCTCGGTCACCACCGCCGATGTGCTGGCCGTGCTCGGTCGTCAGTTCGAGATCGTGGTGCCAGCGCAGATCGGGTTTTCGCGCGGCGCCGATATGGTCGTGGTCGATGCCGGCATCAGCAGCATCAACCAGCTCAAAGGGCGCACGCTGGCGGCGTCGCAATTCAACGAAAGCGAATTTTTTATCCGCTATCTGGCTTCCGAGGCTGGCGTACCGGTGGTGGTGTTGCGGGATCTCTCTGCCCACCCGGCGGCCGGCGAACTCGGCCTGGTGTTCTATGAAGACGCCTTCGTCGCCTGCGATGCCTATGCCCATGAACTCGCTAGTGGCAACGCCCGCCTCAACGGCTGCGTCGGCTGGTCGCCGCGCACCGAAGAAGTGATCGCGGCGTCTGCGGGCAAAGCCAAGGCGCTGGTCTCCAACCGCAACCTGCTGATCATTGCCGACCTGCTGATCGTCAACAAAGGCTTTGCCAGCGCGCACCCGGATTGGGTCAAGGGTCTGGTCCATGGTCTGCTCGACGGCAACCGCCGCCTGCGCGATCAGCCCGAACCAAATCAGGCCGTCGTCGCCAGCGCTTTCAAGTGGACAGCGGAAGACACCCGCGATGAATTGGCCAAGGTGCATCTTTCCAATTTGCCGGAGAACCGCGCCTTTTTCGAGGGCACCATCGATGCCGCCGGATCGTTCCAGGGGATCTTTCAATCGTCGCTGCTGGCCTACGGCAAGATCATCAAGAATCCGGCCGATTCGGCGCGCTTTGTCGACATGAGCGCCCTGCAAGCGCTGAAAGACCAAGCCGAATTCGCCAAGCAAACGGTCGCCATCGCACCGATCAAAACCCGTGGCAATGTCTCGCTCGAAGGCGATGCCCTGCTCAGCAAAGACATCCGTTTTTTCTTCGAACCCAATTCCTCGGTACTCGATCAAGCCGCCGCCCAAAATCAGGGCTATCTCGACACCATCAAGGGCTTCTTGCAGGTCAGTCCGGGATCGGTGGTGTTGCTGCGTGGCCATGTCGATAACGCCCGCGTGCCCGAGTTCGAACAGCAGGGCGGCCAAGCGTTGGTCCGCAGCATGGCGCTCAACGCCATGGCCTTGTCACGCCAGCGCGCCGAGGCCGTCCGCGATGCGCTGCTGAAAAAATTCCCCGGCCTCGCCAAAGACCGCATCGAACTGGTCGGTCGCGGCTGGGAAGAACCCGCTGGCACCGACAGCGACCAGAACCGCCGCGTCGAAGTGCAGTGGTTCACCCTGGAATAGGGCACGGTGGGGGCGCAACTGCAATGGCGATGCGCGACTTCAGCGGTAGCGCCGCTTCCGAATGGCCGTAGCCCGAATTGCGCCTACGACGGCTTGGGCTTCAAGCTCCAGCCGTTGTCCGCTACTGCGGGCTCAAGCCTTGTGATGCAGTGCGCGAATCATCGCCGCACGCAGGATGGCGTTGATCTTGGTCTGGTATCCCTTGCCTTGGCTCTTGAGCCACGCCAGCACATCTGAATCCACGCGCACCGTGGTAGAGGTCTTGGTGGACTTGTAGAACGGATTGCACACGGCGTTTTTCCAGAACGCATCATCCAGCGGCGGAATGTCGCTGTAGTCGATTTCGTTGTCCGGTTTGTTGGACAGCACCTTGAGTTCGGCCTGCTGCTCATCGGTCAGCGGCGGCAGCTTGTTCAAGTCAACCTCATAGTGAACCATTTTGCTCATAGCGTTTCCTTTCTTTCGGTTCGGCGCGACGTGCCGAAATGATGCGGATAATCTCGCTGCCGTCCTGGTCGTCGCGGACGGTGTGGGCCACCAGCAGCAACAGGTAACGACCCACGCTGCCCAAGGTTTGCCAGCGGTGCTCCGCGTTCTCGATACGGTCTTGCTCCACCACCGCGAACGGGTCGGCAAAAACGCGGGTGGCGGTCTCGAAGCTCACGCAGTGTTTTTTGAGATTGTTTGCGGCCTTGGTCGGATCCCATTCAAATCTGGTTTGCATACTTTAACGTTACTACAATCGTGTTGATTTACCTAGCGACTCATGCCGACTGCGTGGTGGCGCTCGATCTCCCAGACGCCGTTCCGCGCCTCGACCTGCGGTCGCTCGCGGCCTTCCAGCGGCGGCCACCGCTACCGGCACTTCACCGGTGCGGCTTGCCGGTCGTCGGTGGTGCCGCCGCCATGCGTTTCAGCAATCGCTAAAGCGCAAGGTGCGGCGCGAACCGCTGGACCCAGGCGTCGCGTGGGCTGACGATGCGCATCTCCCCGGAGCGCTGCCTGCTGAGTATTCTTTTGTCTCCGGTGACGAACCATTTGGCCCCTGCGGCGACGGCGGCGGCGACCAGGCGGGCATCATTGTCATCGGTTGGTACTGGCACCTCTTCAACACAGAGGGCGGATTGCCACAGGATTCTGGCGGAGCCGAGCGTGCTGTCGGCTGCACGCAGTTTGCGGGTTAACACTGCCGCCAATTCGGTCCAGACCAGTTCACTGGTCAAAGCCATGCCCTCCGCGCAGGTCTTGGCCAGCAACTCTTCGCATAAGCCCGCGGTCAGCAAGGCGCTGGCCCAGACGTTTGTATCCAGGAATAATTTCATCGGACATCGCGAAATAGGTCGTTCTCGGTCAACCAGCCAATTTCCCGCGCTTTGGGCCTGAGCTCGTCTTGCAGGACTTTCAACCGCTCGCGAAACAGGCGGTCGCGCAACGATCCCCGTACCACTTCACTGCGGCTCTTGCCGGTCAACTCGCACACCGCCTGCAAATCGGCAGCCTCTTTGCCGGAAAGGCGAACCGTCAACGTGCTTTGCATGATGGCCTCCTAAGTTGTACTACATCGTGTTACACGAGCTTAGCATAAGCGTTCTGGTTGATCGAAACGGTGCGGGCGCGGGTCCGAGCGACCGCTGATCGCCCGCCATGCGCGGGTGGGGACCGGCCGCCAGCGGCGTCTGCGCTACCCTCCGCCTCCCCGAATTGCCTGCCGTCCTGCATGAGTGACGAACCGCGTTTCCCGATCGAGCCGTTGCTGCCTGCGCTGATGGCGCAGTTGGCGGAGCATCCGCGCTTGGTGTTGGAAGCGCCGCCGGGCGCGGGCAAAACGACGCAGGTGCCGCTGGCTTTGTTGTCGGCGAATTGGTGCACGGGCAAGGTGTTGATGCTGGAACCCCGGCGGATCGCGGCGCGGGCCGCGGCCACTTTCATGTCGGCGCAATTGGGCTCGGCGCTCGGCGCGACCGTTGGCTACCGCATTCGTTTCGAGAATCGGCTGTCGGCAGGCACCCGCATCGAAGTCGTCACCGAGGGCATTCTGACCCGCCTGTTGCAGGATGATCCGCTGCTGGAAGGCGTTTCGGCGTTGATCTTCGATGAGTTCCACGAACGCCACTTGGCCAGCGATCTGGGGCTCGCTCTGGCGCTGGATGTGCAGCAAAGCGTGCGTCCGGATCTGCGCATTCTGGTGATGAGCGCCACGCTGGATGGCGAAAAACTGGCGCGCTATCTGGACGCCCCGCGCTTGACGGCGGTGGGGCGCAGTTTTCCGGTGACCCTGCAAAGTTTGCCAGCACGCCCGCAGGAGCCGTTTTCGCGGCAATTGCTGCGCGCTGTGCAACTGGCGCTGGCCGAAACCGCCGGCGACGTGTTGTGCTTTCTGCCGGGCAAGCGCGAGATCGATCAAGCGGCGCGGCTGCTGGCCGACGTGGCTGCGGAAATCGCGGTCTTGCATGGTGAACTCGGTGTCGATGAGCAGGCGCGCCTCCTCAACAGCGGCCGGCGGCGGCGGGTGGTGCTGTCGACCAATGTGGCCGAGTCCAGTCTGACCCTGCCCGGGGTTACCGCCGTGGTCGATAGCGGTCTCGCCCGCGAGCCGCGCTTTGATGTCGGCAGCGGCATGAGTCGCCTGGAAACCGTGCGCATTGCCCAATCCTCGGCGGCGCAACGTGCCGGTCGTGCCGGTCGTGTGGCGGCCGGTCGTTGCTATCGATTATGGCCGGAGAGCGAACGCCTGGAGCCGGGATCGCGACCGGAAATGAGCCGCGTCGAGCTGGCCCAGTTCGCACTCGAAACCAAAGCCTGGGGCGCCGACTCGCTGCGCTTTCTGGATCCACCGCCGCCGGGCGCGCTGGCGCAAGCGTTGGATTTGCTACAGGCACTCGGCGCGCTCGATGCCGACCGACGCATCACCGCGCATGGCCGCAGTTTGCTCGCGCTGGGCGTGCATCCGCGACTGGCCAACGCCATGCAGCGGGCGGCGCCCGACCAGAAAGGACTGGCCTGCGACCTGGCCGCGCTGCTCGAAGCCCGCGATCCGCTGCGCGGCGAAGCCAAACTCAGCGACGATCTCGGCACCCGCATCGCCGCGCTGGCAGCGTTTCGCGTTGGCCGGAGCGATGCGGCCAGCGTGGATCTGGGCGCGCTGGCCGCCATCGATCAAGCCGCCGAGCAGTGGCGACGGCGGCTGCACATCGCCCCGGCGCGGCGCCCGACGCAGGTGTTCAGCGCCCACGATATTGGTGAGGTGCTGAGCTTTGCCTATCCTGATCGCATCGCCCGCATGGACACCGGCAATCCGCGCCGCTATCAACTGGCCAATGGTCGCGGTGCTGAATTGCGCCACGATTCGGCGTTGTCCGGCGCGCCCTGGCTGGTGATCGCCGAACTGCGCTTCGATGAGAAGAACAGCCTGATCCAACGCGCCGCACCAGTCGACTTCCAATTTTTGGAGCGAGCGTTTGCCGATCAATTCAGCAGCCAGCGACAGCTTGCCTTCCAGCGCGACAGCCAGTCGGTGGTGGCGATCCAGGAGCGCCGCTTTGCCGATCTGCTGCTGGACGCGCGGCCGGTGCCTACCGCTCGCGATGCGGCCACCGCCGCGATCCTGCTCGGTGGCATCGGGCAACTCGGTCTGCAAAGTTTGCCGTGGAGTGAAAGTCTCCAGCAATGGTTGGCGCGGGTGCAGAATCTGCGCGCCTGGTGCCCGGAATTGGGCTTGCCCGATGTCAGTGAAACTGCGCTCACCGCCGACCTGTCGGGCTGGCTGTTGCCGCTGCTGCAAGGCAAAGCCAAACTCGGCGAAGTCAGCGCTGAAGCACTGGCTGCCGCGCTGCATCAGCGGCTCGACTACGCGCAACAAAAAGCGCTCGACGAACTCGCCCCGAAAGCCTTGCTGGTGCCCAGCGGCATGAATCGGCAACTGCTCTACGCCAGCGGCCAGGCGCCGGTATTGGCGGTCAAATTGCAAGAGTTGTTCGGTCTCGCCGACACCCCACGCATTGCCAAGGGCCGGGTGCCGGTGGTGCTGCATCTGCTGTCGCCCAAGCAAACCCCGATCCAGGTCACCAGCGACTTGAAAGGCTTCTGGCAGCGCACCTACCCCGAAGTCAAAAAAGAACTGAAGGGCCGTTACCCCAAACATCCCTGGCCCGATGACCCCTGGACGGCGGTCGCCAGCCATCGCGCCAAGCCACGTCCGCGGCGCGATTGAGGGCACCAGCTCGATGCTAAAAAAAAGGGGGGTCCTAAGGAACCCAAGATCGCTATGGCGCCGACCGGAAAATT
>PEUI01000173.1 GCA_002785585.1 Lysobacterales bacterium CG02_land_8_20_14_3_00_62_12 | reverse complement strand
GGCCTTAAGGGTTTATTTCTTTGCCCGCCGCGCCAGGGGTTCCGCTTGACGGAATCCATTGTGGACCCTCTGTTGGAAGTGTGTTTTCGGCGCCGCCAACCGGTTTATGCCCATACGGGCACCCCGATCTGCAGCGAGCCGTTTCAACTGGCTGAGCTGGCCCGGCGCTTTCCGGTCGGCATCAGCGCGATACCCGCACGCAGCTCGGCTACCGTGATCGCGGACAGATAGAGCGTTTCCAGCGCTTGCGCATCGATCCATCCAAGGACGCGGGCATTGGGCTGTTGGCGCTGCGTCTCCGAAATCACATTCGTATCGAGCAGGATCATTCGAAGCTTACCGCACGGGCCGGAGACTTGATGCGCACGCTCTCAAACAAAGCGTGTTCGTCATCGCTCAAGCCGCCAGCCTCGCGGGCAATGGAGGCCAGGAACGAGCCAAGTTTCACGCGGCCCTCGGGCCTCGCTGCCCGCTCCAAGATGTCGCGGATTTCGGCCTCGGTGCTGCGGCCGTGCTGGGCGGCTTGGATTCGGATGGCGCGATGCACCGCATCGGGCAGATTTCTAACGGTAACGACTGCCATGACTTCATTTCCTACAACAAGCGTCAATGACATCATCATATCAACATAAAGTCACTACACCGGGTAATTCCATAAAACGGTCAGGCCGGTAAACCACTTTCGTGGCCATGGCCACCGCGCCCTCGGGCGGCACGCCGTGGGCCTCGAGGTGCTGCCTGCCGCCTTCGGGCCACTCGCGCAGCTCGGCACGGGTCGGCAGTGTTTGAAGGTCGCGCAATTGCTTCATGCTCCGAGTCGAGTACGACGCTACCGGCACCACTGCGGCACTGGACTCGGATGATCTGGGGATATCGCAGCAGACTTCCTCCCCGCTCGCTCCTCGCCCCGGAGGACGTACGGGATAATCTTGGTAGCCGACCGCTGGTAGTGGTGTCATCGCTGAATCCGCCTGGCCACTGATCGGTTGTTGGAGCGTCGATCAACGTCGCGACGGTCGATTCGACAGCCAAATCGCGACACTGATCGACGCTCCCACAGCAGCGAAGGGACTTCAATCCCCGACGATCAATCCGCCGTCGAAATGCTCTTTACGCGTTCGGCCAGGCGTTGATCGGCGCTGACCAGCTCGATGGCGTCGGCGAGAATTCTGCTGGCTTCCTTCAACAGGAAATCCGGCTTGGCCTGCTCATCTTTGTCGGCTTTGGCTTCGTCAGCGATACGCCGCTCATCGGCCTGCAAGCCATCATCGGCTTTGACATCGACCTTGGGATCATCCAGACCAGCGTTGATGCGTTCCTGTTTGCGCTGCTCGCGTTTTTTGTCTTGTTCGGCACGCTCGGCACGACGGGTGGTTTCCAGCAGCGAGAGCGACTTCTGTTCGCGCTGTTTGCGGTAGTCGGCCAGATCCTGTTGCCACCAGTTGAACTCTTTGTCCTTGGCGACGCGCGCTTCGTGGCGCGTGGTCAGCAGCGGCAACAGTTCGTGCAGATCGCCGCTGCGCGCGTATTTGGCGGCCTTGATCTGCGTCCACGGCAACGAATTCTCGAGCGCGCTTTCGCCGAAATCCTTCGGGTCCCAGGTTTGCGGATAGAGCACATCGGGCACCACGCCCTTGTGCTGGGTGCTGCCGCCATCGATGCGGAAGAACTGGGCGATGGTCATCTTCAACTGGCCATATTTGGCCACTTCGTTTTGCGCGATGTTGTCGAGATCGACCAGGTTCTGCACCGTGCCTTTGCCAAAACTGGTCTCACCGACGATCAGCCCACGGCCGTAATCCTGCATCGCCGCCGCAAAGATTTCCGAGGCCGACGCCGACTCGCGATTGACCACCACCGCCAACGGACCCTGCCACTGGATGGCGGGGTCGGTATCTTCTTCGACACTGATCCGGCCTTGCGCGTCTTTCACTTGCACGATCGGGCCTTTTTTGATGAACAGCCCGCCAAGGTCGGTGGCCTCGCTCAATGAGCCACCGCCATTGCCGCGCAGGTCGATCACCAGACCATCCATCTTGTCGGCTTTCAGTTTTTCGATCAGCTTGGCGACATCGCGGGTGGAGCTGCGAAAATCATCATCGCCACGGCGCGCACCTTCGAAGTCGTGATAGAAGGTCGGCAGCGTGATGACGCCAATGCGGTGGTGCTTGTTGGGGGTCTCGATCATGCTGCTCTTGGCGGCTTGGTCTTCGAGTTTGATTTGCTCGCGCACGATGACCAATTGTTCGGTCTTGGCATCGGCACCGGCATCGCCGGGCAAGATCTCCAAGCGCACCACGGTGCCTTTTTTGCCGCGGATCTTCTCGACCACGTCATCGACTTTCCAGCCGATCACTTCGACCATCGGACCGGTTTTATCCTGGCCCACGCCAACGATGCGGTCGCTGACCTTGAGCACGCCGCCCTTGTCGGCGGGTCCGCCTTTGACCACCTCGCGCACCACCGTGTATTCGTCTTCGCGCTGCAGCACCGCGCCGATACCTTCCAGCGACAACCGCATCTGGATGTTGAAGTTTTCCGAACTGCGCGGCGCCAGGTAATTGGTGTGCGGTTCGATTTCTTCGGTGTAGGCGTTCATGAAACTTTGGAAAATATCTTCGTTGTCGATTTCGGTCAGGCGCTCGCCATAACCGCGATAACGCTTGTCCAGCGTCTGCTTGATCGCCGCCGCTTCTTTGCCGGCGATCTTCAGCCGCAGCCAGTCGTTCTTGACGCGCTTGCGCCAGAGTTCGTTGAGTTCGGCGGCGCTGGCAGGCCAGCTTGCGTCCTTGCGCTCCAACGCCCAGTTTTCATCCACATCAAACTGAAAACCGGCGTCGAGCAAGCTGCGCGCGTAGGCGCTGCGCTGCTGCATGCGGGTGACGAAACGCGCGTACATGTCGAACGGCGCGTGCAGATCCTGATCGAAAATCGCATCGTCCAGCAGCGTGCGGTAGTTGCCGAACTCGGCAATATCGCTGGCCAGAAAAATCATCTTCTCGCTATCCAGAGATTTGAGATAGCGATCCAGAATGCGGCCACTCATCGCATCATCGAGCGGTACCCGCTTGTAGTGGAACCGGGTCAGAAAACGGGTTGCCCAGAGCGCGGCATTACCCAGGTCTTCGGTCGGCGACAAACCCGCCGAAGGCTTCGGCAAAGGCGCATCGGCGTAGCTGCTGGCGATCGCAAACGGCAGCAAAGCGAGTAGCGGCAACCAGCGAAATCGTAGATTCATTGCGTTTCCAGAGGGGCTATTAGGGTGAGCGTGCAGACGACCAGCATAGCGGCTGCAAGTTCCCGCAGCGCCTTGATCGGCGGCAATGATGGGCAAATTTGCGGATCGGTGCTTGCCGCCACCCGGCCAACGGTCACGCCCGCACGCCGCTGGCCGCAGGCTCAGTCGCGGCGGCGTCGCTACTGACACTGGCGGCCAGCGGAATAATGCTCAAAATAGCCAATTTGGTTATGCTTGCGCCCGCCATCGTGAATAACACTGGAAAGGCTGCCGGACGCGGCCTGATTGATCGGCTCACGCCCCCACCCCAACGCGGCCACAGCGCATGAATGCCATCGTTTCCGTTACCGCCAGCCAGTTGAAAAATGCCACCGGTAGCGTGCTCGATCAGGCGGCACGCGCGCCGATCAAGCTGACCAGCCATGGCCGCACCCGGGTTTACCTGGTTCCTGCCGAGACCTTCGAACGGCTGATCGCGCTGGAGGAAGCACAGCTCGTGCGGCGCGCCCAAAGCGCTCGCAAGCAGGGCATGATCGGTCCATCGGCTTCGCTATCACTCATCCAAGGCCTGCTCGATGCGCCGACTAAACCTGTCTCGCAGCGCCGAAAAGTCGCTGCGTCGCGTCCCCCAAAAGCCGCAAAAACAACTGGCAGAAAAGCTTCTCCAGTTGAGCATTGACCCGCGACCAGCCGACTCCATAAAGCTCGCCGATTCGGATTACTTCCGAGTGCGCGTTGCTGACTACCGAATCGTTTATGCGTTCAGCACGACCACAGTAGAGGTGCTGCTGGTGGACCATCGCGATCAGGTCTATCGCCGATTGCCACGCTGATCCAGACCAGCGTCAAGCAGTAGGCGCTGCGGCACTGGGCTCGACACGCACGCCAGCCGCGTGCGCCATCTGGTCGGCATGGTAGGACGAGCGCACCAGCGGACCCGAGGCGACATGGCGAAAGCCGAGCTGATAGCCAAGGGTTTCGATCTGCTGGAACTCGTCCGGCGTCCAGTAACGCAGCACCGGATGGTGGTGCCGCGAGGGTTGCAGGTACTGGCCAATGGTCACCATATC
>PEUI01000132.1 GCA_002785585.1 Lysobacterales bacterium CG02_land_8_20_14_3_00_62_12 | reverse complement strand
GCCGGCAGGCTGCGGCTGAAAGCGGCCACCAAGGCGGTCCAGACACTGAGGATCAGCGACCACAACAGGAACGAGCCTTCATGCGCGCCCCAGACCGCGGAGATTCGATACTGGATCGGCAATTTGAGATTGGAATTGGCGGCGACATAGGCAACCGAAAAATCCTGCTGCACAAAGGCATGGATCAGAATCAGGAAGCTGATGGCCACCAGCGCCAGCAAGGAGCCGGCGGCGACCGGCGCGACCGCCATCCAACGCTGGTCGTTGCGGGCGGCGCCAAGCATCGGCACGACGCCCAGCAGCAAAGCCATCAACAGCGCGAGAATCAGCGTGAATTGGCCGATTTCCGGAGTCATGGCTGGCGCTCCGCGTTTTTGGCTTTGGCCCTGGCGATCGCATCGGCGACTTCTTTGGGCATGTATTTCTCGTCATGTTTGGCAAGGATTTCTTCGGCACGGAAATGCGTCGGATCGACCAAGGCACCGGTGGCGATCACGCTTTGTCCCTCGCGAAACAGGTCGGGCATGATGCCCAAATAATCGACGCTCACGGTTTCGAAGCGATCGGTCACCACAAAACTGACATCCAAAGAGTTGTCACGGCGTTTGAAGGAACCTTCTTCGACCACGCCGCCCAGTCGAAATCGGCTGCCGATCTTGTACTGGCCGGTTTTCACGTCGCTGGGACTGACGAAATGTTGCAGGTTCTGGCGCAAGGCCAGCAGCACCAGGGCGGCGGCAATGCCGAGCGCGAGCAGTCCCAGCAGAATGAATAGCAAACGGCGGCGACGGATCGGGTTCATGGGGTCTTCCGTTTTTCAACGCGACGCGCGCGCGTCAATAGATTGTGCATCAAGCTTCGTCGCCGCAACCAGGGCAGCGCCGCATCCAGTAGCAAGAACAAGCCGAAGGCGACGTAGGCGCCGACGATAAACGGGGTTTGATTCATGGTTGCGGTTTCGGTTTTTCGGCGGTGGGAGGAAGTAGCGCCTGCACCCAGTCTTTGCCGGATTCCAAATCGATCACTTCGACGCGGGCGCGCTGCATCAGACTGGCGCCGAACCACAGCTTGCTGGCCAAGGTCATGATCAGCAACGGCCACAGCATGCTGGCATCGATGGCACTGGTGCCGGTCATCAGGTTGATTGAGCTGCCCTGGTGCAGCGAGTTCCACCAAGTGACCGAGTAGTGGATGATCGGCAGGTTGACCAGTCCGATCAGCGCCAGCAGCGAGGCCGCGCGCGCGCCTTTGCGGCGATCATCGAAGGCATGAAACAAGCCGAGCACGCCGAAATACAGAAACAACAGCACCAACTCCGAAGTCATCCGTGCGTCCCATTCCCAGTAGGTGCCCCAGGTCGGACGCCCCCACAGCGAACCGGTAATCAAGGTGACGGCGGTGAAACCGACACCGATCGGCGCGGCGGAAATCAACAGCACCTCGCTGATCTTCACATGCCAGACCAGTGCCAGCACGCCACAAAAGGCCATGAACGCAAAAATGAACATCGACATCCAGGCGCTGGGCACATGGATGTACATGATGCGGGCGCTCTCGCCCTGCAAATAGTCGGCCGGCGCGCGCAACAAGCCGAGATACAGGCCGATCACCCCGAAGATCAGCGCCAATGCCCACAGCCAGGGTTGAAAGCGCCCGGCCAAACGATAAAACTCCGGTGGCGAACCGGACTTGTGAAACCACAGCATCAGAGGATTCATCGTCAACTCGCACTCATCCGCAACGCGGATGCACAAACCAAGGGGCCGAAGGCGACGGCGAGGATGCCGCCCGCCGCCAACAGGAATAACGGTTGCGCCGGGTTGCCGCCGACCAACACCGTTTCTACCGCACCGGCACCGAAAATCAACGCCGGCACCGCGAGCGGCAACACAATCAGCGACAGCAAGATACCAGAGCGATGCAAACTCGCAGTGAGCGCTGCCGCACAGGCGCCGAAGACACTGATCTGTGGCGTTGCCAACAATAGTGCCAAGACCAAAGTGCTGACGCCAATCCGTGGCATGCCCAGCGCCAGCGCAATGATCGGAGACAACACAATCAGTGGTACCGCAGTAGCCAGCCAGTGCAGCAAGATTTTGCCAGCAACCAGCACCGCCAGCGGTTGCTGACTGACGCGCATGGCATCCAGACTGCCGTCTTCCACATCGCTACGAAACAACACGTCGAGCGACAACAAACTGGCCAGCAGCACAATCACCCAGGAAACGCCGCTGGCAACGCGGGCCAGTCGGGCGGCTTCGGGGCCGAGTGCCAGCGGAAACAACGTCGCCACCATCAGCGCGAACAACACCGGGTTGAGCACTTCGCCACGCCGCCGCCACAGGCCGATGGCATCGCGCGCCAGCAAACCAAAAAAGGCGTCGCCGAGTGGGCTACTCATGATGACACTCCATGCGCAGACGGCGGATGCCGCGGATCGCCGGCGAGGTCATGCCATGCGAGGTAATGATGGCCGCGCCGCCGCGCGCGGCATGAGTTTCCAACAAACGGTCGACCAACACATGGCCTTCCTGATCCAGGTTGGCATAGGGTTCGTCGAGCAGCCATAGCGCCACTGGCGCCGACAGGATTCCCGCCAGCGCCGCGCGCTTGCGTTGACCGGCAGAGAGATAGCGCATCGGCGTATCTTCGAAACCATCCAGACCAACGCTGAGCAGCGCGGCGTGGATCGAAGCGCCGGCCCGGAGTCCGCCGAGTCGGGTAGTGAAACGCAGGTTCTCGCGTGGACTGAGATCGAGCTTGAGACCGCTGGCATGACCGAGAAACGCCAGCGCCTGCTGGCTCTCGGCGGCCGCGACGCCTTCGCGCAGAATCTCGCCCGCGTCTTCGCCGAGTTCCAACAAACCGGCCAGCACGCGCAGCAAAGTGGTCTTGCCACTGCCATTGGCGCCCTCGACCAGCAACACCTCGCCGGCTTCCAGGGCAAATGCCATCGGCCCGAATATCGGCTCATCACTGCGCGAAAAACACAGTTGCCGAACTTCGATCAGGGGCGGGGGAGCGGTGCGGGGAGATTGGCGCATGCTAAGGACCGAGGTGGTGCCGGGTTCGGCGCTTGGCTTTAGCCGCCGATACTTCAAGCCGGACATCCTAGCGAGTCTGAAGGCCCGGCGTCCATGCACCCGCAGCGTTAGCAATGACTGCGATTCATTGGTTTTGTCGCTGGTGCCAACAAAAAAGCACCAGCGTCGCGACTGTGACGTTTTCTGGCGCAGACCAACCGATGACGCTACGGCGTAGCGCGGCGGCGTCATAGGTTGTGGGTGAGCGTAGCGAACCCCAACACCGGCATCGCGGCGGTCGTGATGGTCAGCGTTGGTCGGAGATGGCAAGCCGTTGGGCAGCGCTTACGCTCACCCCAACCGATGCCTCAACGCAACCGATGACGTGTCGGTAACATGATGGTTTTCGCAGATGGGAGTCGGCCGGTGTCCAGCTATCGTTCCATAACGCTCGAATCTTTGGCGGCTGGCGTTGCCGAGTTGACGCTGATTGGCCCCGGCCGCGGCAATGCCATGGGGCCGGATTTCTGGCGGGAATTGCCGTCGGCGGTCGCCGCGCTGGAAGCCGATCCGGCGCTGCGCGTCATCGTGTTGCGTGGTAGTGGCGAACACTTCAGCTACGGGCTCGATCTGCCCGGCATGGCGCAGGAAATGTCGGCACTGCTTAACGACGGCGCCGCTGGACGTGCGGCGATTATTGCGCAGGCGCGCCGGATGCAGTCCGGCTTTGATGCCTTGGCGGAGGGCCGCCTGCCGGTGGTCGCGGCGATCGATGGTTGGTGTATCGGTGCCGGCATCGAGATGGTTGCCGCGGCCGACCTGCGCATTGCCTCGAAGCAGGCGCGCTTTGCCCTGCGCGAGGTCAAGGTGGGCATCGTGCCGGATTTGGGTGGCATCCAGCGTCTGCCGGCACTGGTCGGCGAGGGCTGGGCGCGGCAGTTGGCGTTGACCGGCGATGAAATCGACGCCGACACTGCCGCGCGGATTGGGCTGGTGACCGAACTTGCCGATGATGGCGCCGCATTGTTGCTGCGGGCGCGGGCGCTGGCGGCCAGCATCGCGGCCAATCCGCCGTTGGTGGTGGCAGGCATCAAGCAGGTAATGAACGCAGCCCGTGCGGCGAGCGTTGCCCACGGCAATCGCGAAGCCGCCACGCTTAATGGCTTACTGATGCAGTCCGAAGATTTCGCCGAAGCCATGCGTGCCTTTATGGAGAAACGGGCGCCGGTGTTTCGCGGTCGATGAAGGCGGGCATTGCCGTGTCAACTTGGCGCTGCGCTGGTAGCGCATAAGCCGACCCACGGTTCCGTCAAAGTCAGCAAAGGGCGTAGGTCGGTTCAAGGCGCGCAGCGCCGGAACCGACAATCCCGGCATTGCGGCAATGTCAGA
>PEUI01000293.1 GCA_002785585.1 Lysobacterales bacterium CG02_land_8_20_14_3_00_62_12 | reverse complement strand
GGTGGCGCGGTGGCCAAGACGATAGCTTCGAGCCTTGGCTGCAAGCAGGCGGTGGTCAGGTGGGTCCATCGAATGCAGCGTGGACCCGCCCAGCGCCACCAGCAGGCGAGAACACGAACCGTCACTGCGGCTTTTCACGACCCGGTTTTGAACGCTCGTTGCCGCTCGTTGCCGCCCGTTGCTTGCACTTGCTTTGCCGCGACTTCCTTGCTGCCTCGGTGCGACAATCTCGGTGCGAAAATGGACCACCCGAGTTTCGGCCGACCTTCAGAGATTTTTTATGCCAGCTTTCCCCCACCCCAAGCCGATTCGCCGCCGCACCGCAACCGTCGCCATGGCCGTGCTGGCGATTGCCGCGACTGTGCTCGCGTCATCGCCATCGGCCAGGGAACTCGAACTGCTGAATGTTTCCTACGACCCAACGCGCGAACTGTACGAGGAAATCAATACCCAATTCGCCGCGCAGTACCAATCCAGTACCGGCGACACCGTGATGATCAATCAGTCGCATGGTGGCTCCGGCAAGCAGGCACGCGCGGTGATCGATGGCCTCGAAGCCGATGTGGTAACGCTGGCGCTGGGCTTTGACATCGACGCCCTGGCCGTGCGTGGCAAACTGATTCCGGTCGATTGGCAAAAACGTTTGCCCAACAACAGTGCGCCCTACACCTCGACCATCGTATTTCTGGTGCGTAAAGGCAATCCAAAACAGATCAAGGATTGGGGCGATCTGACCCATGCCGGTATCGGCGTGGTCACCCCCAATCCGAAGACCTCCGGCGGCGCCCGCTGGAACTACCTCGCGGCGTGGGCTTACGCCATCCACCAACCGGGCGCCAGCGAGGCCACGGCGCAGGCCTTCGTCAGGGCTTTGTTCAAGAATGTCCGGGTGCTCGATTCGGGCGCACGCGGGTCCACCACCACTTTTGTCGAGCGCGGCATCGGTGATGTGTTGCTGGTCTGGGAGAACGAGGCGTTTCTGGCAAAAAAACAATTCGGCGCCGATACTTTTGAGATCGTCATCCCGTCGCTGAGCATCCTCGCCGAGCCGCCGGTTACCGTCGTCGACAAAGTCGTGCTGCGCCATGGTACGCGCGCGGTCGCCGAGGCCTACCTGAATTATTTGTACACGTCGGCGGCCCAGGAAATCATCGCCGAGCATTTTTACCGGCCGCGTGATGCCACCGTCGCCGCCAAATACGCTGAGCGGTTTCCGCCGATCAAGCTGGTCTCCATCGACCAGGATTTTGGCGGCTGGCGCGCAGCCCAGGCCAAGCATTTTGCCGATGGCGGCAGCTTCGACCAGATCTATCTGAAGTGATGCCAACTTCTGGCCACTGGGGCATGGGCCTATGAGTCCGACGGCACTCAGGCTGTCGTCAGCATCGCGCTGGCGCGTCACCGGCTCGCTGCCCGGCTTTGGTGCCAGCTTGGGCTTCACCTTGTTTTATCTCGGACTGATCGTGTTGATGCCGCTGGCGATGGTGGTGCTGCGCACTTTCGATCTGAGCTGGTTTGAGTTTGTTGCCAAAGTGAGTTCGCCGCGCGCCCTGTCCGCATTCAAGATCAGTTTTGGCGCAGCGCTGATTGCGGCCGCCATCAATGTGTTGGTCGGCCTGTTGTTGGCCTGGGTGATTTCGCGCTATCGCTTCCCCGGCAAGAAAATCATCGACGCCTTGATCGATCTGCCGATCGCATTGCCGACCGCCGTGGCCGGTATCGCCCTGACTACTTTGTACGCGCCCAAGGGCTGGCTCGGACAATGGTTGTTGCCGCTCGGCATCCAGGTGGCGTTCACGCCACTCGGAATCGTGCTGGCGCTGGTTTTTGTTGGCCTGCCGTTTGTCGTGCGCACGGTGCAACCGGTGCTGCAGGATATCGAACACGAAACCGAAGAAGCCGCGATCAGCCTCGGCGCCTCACCGGTCCAGACGTTTTTGCGGGTGACTCTGCCCACCATTGCGCCGGCCCTGATCACCGGCTTTGCACTTGCCTTCGCCCGCGGCGTTGGGGAGTATGGATCGGTGATTTTTATCGCTGGCAATATGCCGATGATCTCGGAAATCACCCCGCTGCTGATCGTTACCCAACTGGAACAGTACGATTACGCTGGCGCCACCGCGCTCGCCCTGGTCATGTTGGTGGCTTCGTTTGCCTTGCTGCTGCTGATCAATCTCCTGCAATCACGCCTGGCCGCACGGGGCCAGCCATGAAGCGCTACGGCGAAGGCCGCCAGTGGCCGCAGACGCTGCTGATCGTGGCGGCGCTGGTCGCGGCCGGTGTGCTACTGGTGTTACCGCTGCTGGTGGTATTGACCGGCGCCGTCGCCAAGGGCTGGACCGTCTACTTCGCCGCCATCCACGAACGCGCGGCGCTGGCGGCACTGCAACTGACGCTGACCGTGGCCGCCATCGCGGTGCCACTCAACCTGGTGTTCGGCGTGGTCGCCGCCTGGTGTATCGCCAAGTTCGAGTTCCCCGGACGCAGCGCCTTGATTACGCTGATCGACTTGCCGCTGGCGGTTTCGCCGGTGATCTCCGGGCTGATCTACGTGCTGCTGTTCGGTGCCCAGGGCGTGTTCGGCGGCTGGCTGGGTGAACACGGCTTTCGCATTATTTTCGCCGTGCCCGGTATCGTCCTCGCCACCATCTTCGTGACCTTTCCGTTCGTCGCCCGCGAATTGATTCCGGTGATGCAACAACAGGGCCGCGAGTACGAAGAGGCGGCACTGTCGCTCGGCGCCAGTGGTTGGCAGATGTTTCGCCGCGTCACCCTGCCGAATATCAAGTGGGGTCTGCTGTACGGCGTGATCCTGTGCAATGCGCGCGCCATGGGCGAGTTCGGCGCGGTCTCGGTGGTCTCCGGCCATATCCGCGGCAAGACCAACACGCTGCCCTTGCATGTCGAGATTCTCTACAACGAATACAACCACACCGCTGCCTTTGCCGTCGCCTCGCTGCTGGCGCTGCTGGCCTTGATTACGTTGGCGCTCAAAAGTTGGGTGGAGGCGCGGGCCCGAAGCGAGCGCCAAACCGCGATCATTGCCCGAGCCGATGAGGATCTGCTTTGAGCATCGAGATCCGCCAACTGCAAAAACATTTCGGCGCGTTCACCGCCTTGCACGGCATCGACATGGCCATCGAGGATGGTGAATTGATCGCCCTGCTCGGTCCTTCCGGTTGCGGCAAGACCACGTTGTTGCGGTTGATTGCCGGCCTCGAAACGCCCGATGCCGGCAGCATTCACCTGCACGGCCACGATGTCACCCGACTTGATGCGCGCCATCGCGGCGTCGGCTTTGTGTTCCAGCACTACGCCTTGTTTCGCCAGATGACGGTGTTTGAGAACATCGCCTTCGGCCTGCGCGTGCGCCCGCCTTCCAGCCGTCCAGCGGAGGCTGCATTGCGGGCGCAGGTCGAGCGTTTTCTCGATCTGGTGCAACTGGGCGCGCTGGCGCAACGCTATCCCGATCAACTCTCCGGCGGCCAACGCCAGCGCGTCGCGCTCGCCCGCGCATTAATCATCGAACCCAAAGTACTGCTGCTCGACGAGCCCTTTGGTGCGCTGGATGCCCAGGTGCGCCGCCGCTTGCGGCGCTGGCTGCGCCACCTGCATGACGAACTGCATGTCACCACCGTTTTGGTCACCCACGACCAGGACGAAGCGCTGGATGTCGCTGATCGCATCGTGCTGATCCACCAAGGCCAGATCGAACAGGTCGGCAGCCCGCAGCAATTGCAGGACCATCCCAAAAACCTGTTCGTCAGTCGTTTTTTGGGCGAGATCAATCATCTGCCAGCGCGCTTGTGCGACGGCCAGTTATTGCTCGGCAACGCCCGTTGGCTGGCACCCGAAGGTAGTCTGCTTGCCGATGGTGCGGTCGCCGTCGGCGTGCGTCCGTACGATTGGCAATGCGGCGATCAGCCCGGACCGGACCGCCTGCCAGCCACCGTCACCGATGCCCGCTGGCTCGGTGGTCGCTACCGAGTCGAGCTCGATCCCGACATCGTCGGCGGATCCCCGATCACCGCCGAATGGCTGCCCGCGCAATTGCCCAACCACGAACCGGTCAGCGGCGATCGACTCCATCTGAAACCCAATCGCCTGGCGCTGTTTGCGCAGGGCTGAGGCGTACGCTCGCAGATCCAACCGGCAGCGACACGGCGCTAAATATGGTCGGCGCGAGCGTGAGTCAGCAGGGCTGATCCGGTCAAAG
>PEUI01000413.1:835-31795 GCA_002785585.1 Lysobacterales bacterium CG02_land_8_20_14_3_00_62_12 | reverse complement strand
CGCGATCGATCGCGCCGTCCTCGATACCTGCACGCAGCTTGCGGTGAATGCCCTTGATGCCGAATGTCCATAGATCGATGGTCTTCTCAAAGCCGAGGATGTATTCATCCTGACTCTGTCCCTTCAGGTTTTGGCTGACCAAAGTGCGCGGGTCCTGGATGCCCAACGGCGATACCTGGTCCTGACCGAAGAACTGCCCAATAATTGGCGTGTCATCGGCGTTGAGCCCATCCAGCAAGAACCAGTCGTGCAGGAATATCTCGGATCCGGCCAAACGCACGTTGGAATTGTTCGCCACACCGAGATGGGTACGGCCATAGAAGCCGTACACCCGGCTGGTGCCGTCGCCGAAGGTGTCGAAGGTGAAGCCATTGCGGAAGTCGAACTGGTTGTTGAGCGTAACAAACGGCGACCCATCAATGGCATTGTTGACCGAGTCTTCGGTCCGTACACCCAGGTTCAGGGTCAACCGATCATTGACCGTCCAGCGATCTTCCAGATACAGGGCTTCGTGCTCGGTGGTGAACGATCCGCCGGTGGTGCGGGTACGGACACGTACCACGTCCTGCGCAGCCGTGGAACCGGTCGGGTCGAAACGCGAGGGAATGCCGCCAGTAAAATAGGCGTAGTAGACCCCACCCGAGTTGCTCGATGACTCTGTCGAGCCCAGGTTTTCGTGCTCGAAACCGAGCCGGAACTTGTGGTCGCCGAAGAAATCGTCGAGATAGATGTCCGCGTCGAAGCGGTACTCTTCGCGCTGGTCGTTGTTTTCCGGCGTCACAGTAAAGTTGGCCCAATCGCCGAGATCCTGCCGACTGCCACTACGAAAATCGATGATGACTGGGTTGGCGTCCTTGTCTGAGGTTTCATCGACTCGCGCATTGCTCTTGCCGTACAGGCCGGTAACCGTCAACCAGTCGCGGATCACACCGGTGTACTTGATGATGTCGGTGTTGCCGCCGAGGTTCTGCGTGATCACGCCGCGGGCGCTACCGACCACACGGGCATCGCGATCAAAATTCGACGCCATATCTCTGGTGCTGTGCGAATCGTCGATGTGGGTCCAGGTGAACGAATGACGTCCCCAATCGTCGCTGTCGTACAACACGCCATCGATGTTGAAGCCCCAGAACGGGTCGCCATCCTTGACGTCATCAACGGTCGTGTTGCTGAAGTCGGTGAAATCCTCAGAACGGAAGTTGACCAAGCCATAGAAAAAGAGACGATCCTTGATCAGCGCACCACTGGCCCAGACGTTGGTTTCGACGATATCCACCTTGTCGTCAGAGCGGAAAATGTCTGTTGTGTCTGGCCGGTGCGCGCGCATGTTGTCGGGCGTGTAGTAAATGGCGGAACCCAGTTCCAAATCGTTGCTGCCGCTGCGCGTAACCACGCTCGTGATACCACCGGTAGCACGTCCGTACTCCGCTTGGAAGCCGCCGGTCTTGACATCAACCTGCTGGAAAAACTCGAACGGGATGTCGTTCATCAAGTTCAGGAAGCGGCGCGGGTCGGTGGCGTTGTAGCCGTTGATCAGGTATACATTTTCCGCGACCGACGATCCAGCGAACGAAGGCAGGTTGCCGAACGCGGTATCGCCCCGGCTGGTGCCAGGTGCCAACAAGGCAGCGTCAGTGATATTGCGGGACAACGGCACCCGCGAGTACACCTGATCGATATCGATATTGATGCCCGATTCCTGACTGTAATAATCTTTGGAAGTCGAGGTGGCGGCTTGACCGACGACCACGACCTGCTCCAAGGTCTTAGCATTTGCGTCGCCAGTTATGGTGAAGCCCAAGGTCTGCACGGTACCGGCCGACACGCGCACCACGCGCGTCGCATCGCCGACCGTGGCCACGTAATCGCCATTGGCCAAACGGGCAAAACGGAACACGCCGTCGCTGCCGGTGGTGGAGGTGGCGCGGAAGCCACGGCTGGCCTCGGTCAGTACCACGTCGATGCCGGCAACCGGGTTGCCGCTGTCATCGCTGACGTGGCCGAAAATTTCGCCGGAGGTCGCGTCCTGCGCCCGTACCTGTTGTGGTGCCAGCAATGCAACGCCAGCGGTGGTCAGTAGCGCCATCGGCACACTGGCCGCCAGCAGGGTGGAAATGGCGAGTGCCAGTTTATTCCGGTGCTTTGCCGGACTGGTATCCGAAACCCGCCCCGTGACGGAGCGGACAGCAAATCGAGAGTTCATCGGTGCTACCCCCAGGATGATAATGAAAGTCGACTTGGCCACTTGTGTGGCCAGGATCACGGTTCGAACCATGACCGGCGAACTATACAACTAAACGAAATTTAAACAAATCGCCGGGGCACGTCGTCAGAGGTCATTTGCCATGTCAACCCAAAGCAGAAATGTCCCCTTTGGGTCCAGCCGGGATGTTGTGGCCATCGGCTTGTCCACGCGGCCGCGCACGGGGTAGCTGGGCTGCGGGGGCTTACCTTGGATGGTGCAGGTGGCGCGGCGGTCAGCGGCCAGGCTGACTGCCTGGCTTGGTGCTCAAGAGCGTTCGCCATGGATGGCTGACGGTGGGGTGCTCGCGGTAATCACCACCCCGTCGGAGCGCAAAGCGGGAGCAAGCTCCCGTACTCCAAATTTGAGCGCTGCTAGTTCGGCGTGCGGTCACTTTGGAGTGCGGCGCTACCCGGCGAGCGTCTCCCCTTCGACAAGCCCGGGTCGAGTGCGTAAGCTGGGCGGCTTCACCGTTTCGAAGGCAGCGCATGCCGGCTCGTTCCAGTTTTCCGCTATCGCTCGATGAGCTTGATCGCTATTTTCAGGCGAATGTGCTCAGCGCCGGTCGCGAACTGGCGGCGCGCGATGGCGTGTTGGAGTGGTCGTTGCAGGAAAACCCGCAACAGATTGCCTTGCACGGCTCGGTAGAAAGCGCGCGCGACGAACCGTGGATGGTGGAAGTGGTCAGCCGCGGCGGCAAGACTGGCACCGTCGAAACCCACTGCACCTGCGCGGTGATGGAATGGTGCAAGCACGCGGCCGCCTTGTTGGCGGTTGCCGGTCGCAATGAGTCGGCCCGCGAACGTCGCGAGCGCAGCGATCTGGATGCCGGCCCGCGGCCGCGACCACAGGCCGAAGTGGAACTGCGCGTGCGCCGCCGCGATCTGCATGAAAAATTATGCGCCTTGCGACTCAGTTTCGATTATGCCGCGCTCGGTGCCGATAGCGGCCCGGATCTGGAGTTCGAGCGGCAGGCGGTCTCGCGCTTGCGCAAGATCGGCCTGACGCCGATTCGCAGTGCCCGCTACAGCACCGTCGATGCCGCCGAGCTACGCGACGACGACTGGGTGTTCGATACCTGGCAGGCCAGTGACCAGATCAGCCTGTTTCTGCATTTTGCGGAACTGCTGCTGGAGTTCGGTTTTCGCCTGCGCACGGCCGAAGATTTTCCGGTGCGTCTGGCCAGCTCCGGCAACACTTTCTACACCAACATCGATGAGACCGCCGGCAATCCCTGGTTTGATTTCGATCTGGGCGTCGAGGTCGATGGCGAGCGCGTCAGCCTGTTGCCGATTCTGTTGCGGGCGCTCGAATCGCCGACGTTTCCGCTCAAGCCGTTGCCGCAAGAGACCGACCAGACCGTATGGTTTGCACCGCTCGATGAACTGCGGCGGGTGGCACTGCCGGTGCGGCGCGTGCGCGCGCTGTTGGCGCCGGTGCTGGAGCTGGCGATGGAGACCGAGCTCGGCAGCGATGGCCGCTTGCGACTGCCACGGGCCCGCGCCGCCGCCCTGCAATTGCTCGATCAGATCGCGCACAGTCAACGCCTGATTGGCATGGAACGCCTGCACGCGATCGCCGAACGCTTTCGCTGCCTGGCGCCGCCACAAACGCCCGTGCTGCCGGATACCTTCAGCGCCGAACTCAGGCCCTATCAACAACACGGGCTGGGCTGGTTGAATGCGCTGCACTATTACGAGCTTGGCGGCATCCTGGCCGACGACATGGGCCTCGGCAAAACCATCCAATTGCTGGCGCACTTATGCAGCTTGAAGGCCATCGACGCCACCGTGGCGCCGGCCTTGGTGATCACCGCCACCAGCGTGCTGCCGAACTGGCGCCGCGAGGCGGAAAGGTTCGCGCCGACGCTGCGGGTGTTGACTCTGCACGGTGCGCAGCGGGCGCGGGATTTTGAAAATCTGCGCGAGTTCGATCTGATTCTGACCAGTTACACGCTGCTGGTGCGGGATCGTGAACTGCATGCGGCGCAGGCCTATGGCGTGGTCGCGCTCGATGAAGCGCAAGCAATCAAGAACCCGAAATCCCTGGCCGCCACCGTCGCCCGCACCTTGAACGCCCGCCAGCGCCTGTGTCTGACCGGAACACCGATGGAGAATCACCTCGGCGAATTGTGGTCGTTGTTTGACTTCGCCACCCCCGGGCTACTCGGCGATGAGAAAAGTTTCGCTCGATTGTTTCGCACGCCGATCGAAAAGCACGGCGATCAGGAATGCCAACTTCGCCTCAATCGCCGCGTCCAACCGTTCCTGCTGCGCCGGACCAAGGAACAGGTCGCCGCCGATCTGCCGCCGAAATCCGAGATCATCGAAGCAATCGAAATCAGCGGCGGACAACGGGATCTTTACGAAAGCCTGCGGCTCAATCAGCACCAGCGCATCCAGGCGGCGATCCAGGAACGCGGTATCGGTCGCAGCGGCATCATTGTGCTCGATGCCCTGCTCAAGCTGCGGCAAGTGTGCTGCGATCCACGTCTGCTCGATCTCGACAGCGCGCGCAACATCGATGAATCCAGCAAATTGTCGCGGCTCACCGAAATGCTCGATGAACTGGTCAGCGCCGGTCGCCGGGTGTTGGTGTTTTCCCAGTTCACCCGCATGCTCGACCTGATCGAGCCGGAACTGCGCGAGCGCCAAATCTGCTTCGCCCGCCTCGATGGTGCCAGCCGGGACCGCGAAGAGCCGGTGCAGCGATTTCAGAACGGCGAGGTGCCGGTGTTTCTGATCAGCCTGCGGGCGGGTGGTGTCGGCCTGAACTTGACCGCAGCCGATACCGTCATCCACTACGACCCGTGGTGGAACCCGGCGGTCGAGGCGCAAGCCACCGACCGCGCCCACCGCATCGGGCAGGACAAGCCGGTGTTTGTTTATCGACTGATCTGCACCGGCACCATCGAAGAAAAAATCCAGGCCTTGCAGGCGCGCAAGGCAGCACTCGCCAACGCCTTACTGGACGAGGCCAGTACCGAGAATCTGGCGATCACGCCAGAAGACATTGCCGCCCTGTTCGATGCATAGGTTGGCGGTGAGCGCAAGCGATTTTTAACGGCGGAGCCGGTCACCCCAACAAAGCCCACCGGGGCGCGATCCTCCCACACCACGCTTCGACTTGATTTTTGTTGGGCATCGCTACGCTTAAGCCCAACCTGTGGCAAGGCCAGCCGGCGAGGTTCTATAGTTCGCCCCCAACGCACTGAATGAATTGAGAACCCGGCATGAGCGATGATCGAAACGGCGTCCCCCGCGCCACCGCCGAAGCGGCGATCCGCACGCTATTGCGCTGGGCCGGCGATGACCCGGAACGCGAGGGCTTGCTGGACACGCCACGGCGCGTGGTCGCTGCCTACGGCGATTGGTTCAGCGGCTACGGCGTCGACCCGAGCGACTACTTGCGGCGCACTTTCGAAGAAGTGGCCGGCTACGACGAAATGATCGTGCTGCGCGATATCGAATTCGAATCCCACTGCGAGCACCACATGGCGCCGATCATCGGCCGTGCCCACGTCGGCTATTTGCCGACCAACAAAGTGGTTGGCATCAGCAAGCTGGCGCGCGTGGTCGAAACCTTTGCGCGGCGTTTTCAGGTGCAGGAAAAGTTGACCGCGGAAATCGCCGGCTGCATCGAAGAAGTACTCAAACCGCGTGGCGTCGGCGTCGTCATCGACGCCCGCCACCAATGCATGACCACCCGTGGCATCCACAAAACCAGGGTCAGCATGATCACCAGCAAGATGCTCGGCTGCTTTCGCGAAGACGCCCGCACGCGTAACGAATTTCTGAAATTCATCAACATCGCCGCGCGCTGAGCGGCGCGCTGCAATGCGGCTCCCGCCGCAACGCGACCCGATCAACCCGCCTGCAGCGTGCGAAACTGCGCTTCCACCGCTGCAATCGCGGTGGTGTTGACCACCCGCCGCACGGTCGCCGCCGGCGTCAGGATATGCGCCGATCGGGACATGCCCATCAGAATCGGGCCAATAGCGACGCCTTCGGTCATTTGCCGGGTGATGTTGTAGGCAATATTGGCGGCGTCGATGTTTGGGCAAACAAATAAATTGGCGTGGCCACTCAGCAACGAGTTGGGGAACAATTTTTCGCGCACGTCCTGGTTGAGCGCGGCGTCCGCGTGCATCTCGCCTTCGATCTCCAAATTGGGCGCTTTCGCCAACACCAGTTCCCGCACCCGTCGCATCTTGATGGCACTCGGCGTGTCGTGGGAACCGAAGTTGGAATGCGACAGCAGCGCGATCTTCGGGGTGATGCCAAATAGCTTCAGCCGGTAGCTGGCTTGCAGCGTCGCTTCGGCCAATTGCTCGGCGCTGGGATCGACCTGGACATGGGTGTCGAGAAAAAAGAACACACCCTTGTCGTTGGCGACGCCGGTCAGTGCCGACGGCGCGGTCACCCCGGTATCCAGGTCGAGCACGTCCATGATGTGTCGCAGTTTCTTGTGATAGCGACCGACCACGCCGCAGATCATCGCATCGGCTTCACCGCGCGCCACCATCAACGCCGCCACCACGGTGGGCCGCGACCGCACCACCGCTTTGGCGCCGGCCGGGGTCACGCCATTGCGCTGCAGGCGCTGGTGGTACTGCTGCCAGTAGTCGTTGAAGCGCGGATCGTTATCCAGATTGGTAATTTCAAAATCGACTTCGGGGCGAATCCGCAGGCCCATTTTCTCGATCCGGCGCTCGATCACCGCCGGCCGGCCGATCAGGATCGGCCGCGCCAGCCGGTCATCGACGATGGTCTGCACCGCGCGCAGTACGGTTTCTTCTTCGCCCTCGGCAAACACCACGCGTTTGCGATCGGCGCGGGCAAGTTCAAACACCGGCTTCATCAATTGACCGGTGCGAAACACGAACTGCATCAATTTCTCGCGGTAGGCCTCCATATCGGTAATCGGCCGGGTGGCGACGCCGGAGTCCATCGCCGCCTGGGCCACCGCCGGCGCCAATTCGACGATCAAGCGTGGATCGAATGGCTGCGGAATCAAATATTCCGGGCCGAACGCTGCGCTGGTGCCGCCATAGGCCAGCGCCGTTACATCCGAGGCTTCGCGCCGCGCCAGACCGGCGATGGCGTGGACGCAGGCGAGCTTCATCGCTTCGTTGATGGTGGTGGCACCAACATCGAGGGCGCCGCGAAAAATGTACGGGAAACAGAGTGCGTTGTTGACCTGGTTCGGATAATCCGAACGCCCGGTGGCGATGATGCAGTCGGGACGCGCCGCCTTGGCCAGTTCCGGGGTGATCTCGGACACCGGATTGGCCAACGCCAGGATCACCGGCTGTGCCGCCATCGTCTTGACCATTTCCGGTTTCAGTACGCCGCCAGCGGACACGCCCAGAAACACATCGGCACCCACCACAATCTCGGCCAGCGTGCGTTTGTCGGTAACGCGTGCGTAGCGCTGCTTGTCGACATCCATGCCTTCGGCCCGGCCGCTATAGACCACCCCGAAGACGTCCGCCACCAGGATGTTCTCCGGCCGCACGCCCAGCGCCACCAACATATCCAGACAGGCCACCCCGGCAGCGCCGACACCGGAGCCGGCCAATTTGATCTCGTCGATTTTCTTGCCGACCACATGCAGGGCGTTGAGTACCGCCGCGCCGACGATGATCGAAGTGCCGTGCTGGTCGTCATGAAATACCGGAATCTTCAGCCGCTCGCGCAATTTCTTTTCGACATAAAAACACTCCGGCGCCTTGATGTCTTCCAGGTTGATGCCGCCGAAGGTCGGCTCCAGCGCGGCGATCACTTCGACCAGTCGGTCCGGGTCGAGCTCGTTGATTTCGATGTCGAACACATCGATGCCGGCAAACTTCTGGAACAGCACGGCTTTGCCTTCCATCACCGGCTTGGCCGCCAGCGGACCAATCGCGCCGAGGCCGAGCACCGCGGTGCCATTGCTGACCACCGCCACCAAATTGGCGCGGGCGGTGTACAGCGATACGGTCTCCGGATCGCGCACGATCTCTTCGCAGGCTGCGGCAACGCCGGGGGTGTAGGCGAGCGCCAGATCCTTCTGCGTCATCATCGATTTGGTCGGCTGTAACCGAATTTTGCCCGGTGGATTCTGGCGGTGATACTCCAGCGATTGGGCTTTCAGGTCTTCGATGTTGGACATAAGTGGACTCAAGGCCGCCGACAACGGCACTCGCAAGAAGGTCTCGGCAATATAACACGCAGCTGTTTTGGCCTTGGCGCTGGCTTGCTTGGCGTGGCCGTGCGCCGATCCGGACCGACGGCTGCACGGCGCCGCTAACGGCACCGCTAGGGCGTAGGTCGGTTCAAGGCGCGCAGCGCCGGAACCGACAATCCCGACACTGCGGCAATGTTCGGCTTTGTCGGATCTGCGCCTACGGCGCTTGATCCGACCTACGACTCTTTTGGCCTTGGTGCCGGGTAACTGAACGTGGTCAACGGCGTCGCTTGTATGCTGCCCAGCCCTATCGCCAATGCTGCAAGAGAAGGTGTACCGCCATGATCGATTTTTCCAGCGATGTCAAAACGCTGCCCAGCGCGGCCATGCGCCAAGCCATGGCCAGTGCCGAAGTGGGTGACGAACAGGCTTTTGAAGACCCCACGGTGAATGCGCTGTGTGCCCGCGTCGCTGCCTTGTTGGGCAAGGAAGCGGCACTGTTTGCGCCGTCCGGCTGCATGTGCAATCAGATCGCGATCGCCAGTTGGTGCCGCCCCGGCGAAGAAGTGATCGCCGATCGCTCGGCGCACATCGCCTGGTTCGAGAGCGGCGGACCGGCGGCCAATGCGGGGGTGATGCTGAACACCCTCGACGGCGATCGTGGCCGCTTCGACCTGGCCCAGCTACAAGCCGCCCTGCGCCCGCGTTGGCGCCACTGCCCGCTGCCCACCCTGCTCGCGGTCGAACAGACTTGCAACCTCGGCGGTGGCGCAGTCTGGCCGTTGCCACAACTGCAGGCGGTCGCCGCGTTCGCCCACAGCGAGGGTATGCACACGCATATGGATGGCGCGCGACTGCTCAATGCGGTGATCGCCAGCGGCGTCGCCGCCAGCGACTACGCGGCGCCGTTTGATTCGGTCTGGTTGGATTTGAGCAAAGGTCTGGGCGCGCCGATTGGCGCCGTGCTGGCTGGTTCACGCGAATTTATCGAGCGCGCCTGGGGGGTCAAGCAACGCTTGGGCGGCGCCATGCGCCAGGCCGGCATTCTGGCGGCAGCGGGGCTGTATGCCCTCGACCATAACGTCGAGCGCTTGCGTCTGGACCATCAAAACGCCCGCGCGCTGGCCTTGGGCTTAAGCCAGATCGGTGGCCTGATGATCGATCCCACCACGATCGAAACCAATCTCGTGTTCTTCGATGTAGATGCCCAGGTACTCGGCTTTGACGCGGCCACCTTCGCCAGCCGACTGGCCGCCCTGGGCTACAAAATGGGGCCGTTCGACGCACGTCGAGTGCGCGCCGTCACCCATTTGGATATCAGCGCTGAAAATGTGCAGCAGGCACTGGCTGCGGTCGCCAAAGTCTGCGCCGGCTGACCGCAAAAAAGCCCGCCAGCGGCAGCGCTGGTGTCGCTGATTGCTACACTGCCAGCATGCCAAACGGTGACCCCACTGCCAGCGAGATTGCCAACCCCGGGAATGTCTCGGATCGCGAGCGTGTGGCTTTTCTATTGCTGCTGTTTGCCGCCGACGATTTGCCGGAACTGGCGGCGATGGTCGGGAGTGAAGCCGGTCGACGCTTCCAGGCCAGCGATTTCTGTTTGATCTGGACGCTGGGCACGGTCGACGCCAATGGCTTGCAACGATTTTCGGCGCCGGCCCGCACCGATGGCCTGTGCGATGAAGCCTTCGTCATCGCCGCGCTGCGTGGCGAAAACGGATCGCTGCGCGGTAGCGAACGCGCCGCTGGCATCGGTTCCATATTTACCTTGCCAAGTCCGCGACCCAATCTCAGCGCGGCGCTGTATCTGGCGTTTCCCGCCGAGCAACAGCTAACGCCGCTGGGGCTGTTGGATTTTGTTCAGGCGGTCGGCTGGCGTTGCCGCGAATTGCTCGACCGTGCGTACCTGAAGCGCAGCGTTGATCGCCTGGAAAAGGCCGAGCAATTGCAGCATGCGCTGTACGCCATCGCCGATCTGGCCAGTGCCGATCTGGAAATGCCCGAGATGCTGCGCAGCCTGCATCAGATCGTCGGCGAACTGATGTATGCGGAAAACTTCTATATCAGCCTGCTCGACGAACCCAGGCAAGGCCTGCGTTTTATCTATTTTGCCGATTCGGTGGATCAATCCAGCATCGGTTCGGAGCAGGTTTTTCCGTTTACCGAATTGCAGAACAGTTTGACCCTGGCGTTTATCCGCTATGGCAAGGTTTGGCATGGTCCATCCGAACAATTGCGGCAGCTGCTCGACGTTACCCGCGACGAAGAATATGGCCCCGAAGCCCTTGACTGGCTCGGCGTTCCGCTGGCCAGCGGTGAGCAGGTGCTGGGGGCGCTGGTGGTGCAGAGCTATCTGCCGGATGTCGGCTACACCGACGAAGACGCGGCTTTGCTTGGCTACGTTGCCCAGCACATCCTGACCGCCCTGCAACGCAAACAAGCGCAAGAAGATCTGGAACGCCGCGTCGATGAACGCACCCACGCACTCACCCTGGAAATCACCGAGCGCAAGCGCGGCGAGCAATTGCAAACCGCGCTCTACAAAATTGCCGAACTCGCCAGCACCAGCGAGACCCTGGATGCTTTTTACCGGGCCGCCCACCAGATCGTTGGCGAACTGCTCGATGCGAAGAACTTTTTTGTCGCGCTGATCGAGCCCAACGACACTTTGAGTTTCCCCTACGCGGTCGATGAACGCGATCCGCTCGCCCGCTTTGGCAATCGCAAGATCGGCACCGGCATCACCGAATACGTGATTCGGACCGGCAAACCCCTGCGCGCCGACCGCCGCGATCTGGATGCGTTGAACGCCACTGGCGAGACCAAGTCGTTTGGCACGCTCTCGGTCTGCTGGCTGGGGGTGCCGTTGAAGGGCGAATCCGGGCTGCTGGGGGTGATGGCGGTGCAGAGCTACACCGAATCGGTGATGTACACCGAACGCGATCAGGCGGTGCTGACCTTCGTTTCCCACCACATCGCGCTGGCGCTGGAACGGAAGCGCGCGCAGGATTCCATCAAGCTGGCCTACGCTGATTTGGAAGCACGCGTGCAAGCGCGCACTCACGAACTCAACCGCGCCAACAGCGAGCTGCGCGCCGAAATGCAGGAGCGCGAACGCATCGAACAGCAACTCAAGTTCGAGGCGCTGCACGATACCTTGACCGGCTTGCCCAATCGCACCTTGTTGCTGGACCGACTGGCCGACGCGCTGGAACGGTTTCAGCTTGACCCGACCCACCGATTTGCCGTGCTGTTTCTGGATCTGGACCGGTTCAAGGTGATCAACGACAGCGTCGGCCACCTGATCGGCGACGAATTGCTCAAGGAAGTTGGCGCCCGCGTGCGCGCCTGCCTGCGGGAAGACGACCTGATCGCCCGCCTCGGTGGCGATGAGTTTGCCTTGCTGCTGGCCGATATTGGTGATCAGGAAGAGCCGCTGATCGTGGCGCGCCGGGTAATCGCCGCACTCAACGAATCGATCCGCGTCGAAGGCAAGGAACTATTCACTTCCACCAGCATTGGCATTGCCTATAGTGATGCGCGTTATCACCGCGCTGAAGAATTGCTGCGCGACGCCGATGTGGCGATGTACCGGGCCAAAACCAAGGGTCGCCAGCGCTTCGAGATTTTCGACGAGGGCTTGCATCGTGAAGCGCTCGCCCTGCTTGATCTGGAAGGCGATCTGCGGCGGGCGATGACGCGGGAAGAGTTCGAACCCTACTTTCAGGCAATCTATGAACTCGACACCGGCTTGATTGTCGGCTACGAGGCGCTGATGCGCTGGCACCACCCGGAACGGGGTCTGTTGCTGCCGGGCGATTTTCTCAAGGTGGCCGAGGAAAACGGCAGCGCCGAACTGATCGACTGGCAGATCTTCCACCAGGTCGCGAAGGCGCTGCCCAGGGTCTGCCAGGCCGAACACCAATACGTCACCATCAATGTCTCGGCCCGGCACTTCCGGGATCCTGACCTCTGCCAACAACTGCTCGACCTGCTCGATACCTACCAGGTACCGGCGCGGCGCTTGCGCATCGAAGTCACCGAAGGCGCCTTGCTGGAAAACCCGGAACTGATCCGCCGCACGCTCGATGCCCTGCGTGCCGGTGGCGTGCTGACGGTGCTGGACGACTTCGGCACCGGCTACTCCAGTTTGAGTTATCTGCACCAGTTCCCGATGCACTCCCTGAAAATCGACCGCAGCTTCGTCGCCGATCTCAAACCCGGCCACCACGGCGGCAATTCCGCGGTGGTGCGCGCAATCATGGCGCTGGCCAAGTCGCTGGGGGTCGAAGTCATCGCCGAAGGCATCGAAACCGAAGCGCAGAAACAAGCCCTGCTGGATCTCGGTTGCCTGCGCGGTCAAGGCTTCCTGCTCGCCGAACCCAGGCCGATCGCAGCGTGGGTTTGAGGCGTTGCCGCCGCCTTAACGTCTGCCTTAACGACACTTTAACTAATCGCCGGACTCAAGTACTATCGAGCCGCTGTGCCGATGGGGGCCTGCTGTTTGACGGCGTTCCCACGGTTGGCCCCATGAATTAACCGCACTTTTTTTGGAGAATTGAGATGAGACTAAAGTCCAAAACACTCAGCAGAGCGATCACCTTCGCGCTCGTGATGAGCGCGAACGCTGCACTCGGCACCGGCCTCGCCTTGGCCCAGACGGCAACCGATGCCCCCGCAACCGATGAGGAAGCTGCCGATGATGCCACCGCTCTGGAAACCATCCAGGTTACCGGTTCGCGCATCTTGAGCCAGGCGGTTACCGCCTCGTCCCCAGTGATGGAGATCCAGGCCGAACAGTTCAAGTTCACCGGCGCCACCCGGGTGGAAGATCTGGTCAACCAGTATCCGCAATTGGTGCCAACCTTCGACTCCTTCGAAAACAACGGCGCCACCGGTTATCCCACAGTAAACCTGCGTGGTCTCGGCACGTCGCGCACCTTGACCCTGATCGATGGCTTTCGTATGCCGCAAGGCGCCAATATCGCAACCGATATCAGCATCGTCCCAGCTTCGCTAGTCAAACGGGTTGATATTCTGACCGGCGGCGCTTCGGCCGTGTACGGTTCCGACGCCGTCGCCGGCGTGGTCAACTTCATCCTCGATACCGAGTTTGAAGGCGTTAGCTTCAGTGCTGGTACCTCGGGCTTTCGTCACAACAATGACAACAGCTTCATCCAGGGCCGGGAAGCGGCACGCAATTTTGATTTCCCGACCGGCGACAATGGTTTCGACGGCGTCTCCAACAACATCGACATGGCGATCGGCAGCAGCTTCGCCGATGGCAAAGGCCATGCCATGGCCTGGTTGACCTGGCGCAAGAACGAAGCCCTGTTCCAGGGTGAACGCGACTATTCGTCCTGTGCTCTGAATGCCGCGGGCACGAGCTGCGGCGGCTCGGCCACCAATGCGACCGGTAATTTCTATGTGTATCAGCCCGGCGTTTTCGGTTCCTCCGCCAGCCTCAATCCGGACGGTAGCTGGCAGGGCGCCTACGGCGATCCCTACAACTACGCGCCGATCAACTACTTCCAGCGTCCCGATGAACGTTATAGCTTCGGCAGCTCGCTGAAGTACGAAGTCAACGAACACTTCAAGCCCTACGCGGAATTGATGTATATCAATCGCCGCAGCGCGATCCAGGTGGCCGAGTCCGGCACTTTCTTCACCCCGGTTGGGCTGGAATGCGGGGATCCGCTGGTTGGCAGCCTGTGTACCGATTTTGGCATTGATCCGGCCGATGGCCCGCTCATCATCTACGTGGCCAAGCGCAACATCGAAGGCGGTCCGCGCAATTTTGCCCAAGACGACGAGAACTTCCGCATCATTGCCGGTGCTGAAGGCGCCATCAACGACAGTTGGTCGTACAACGCCTCCTTCCTCTATGGCCGCAACACCCAAACGGTCATCGGCGTCAATGACTTGCTGACCGACCGCATCGTGCCGGCGCTGCTCGGCTGCCCGGCCGGTTCGTTCGACGGTTGCCTGCCCTACAACGTCTGGGAACCAGGTGGCGTTACCGCCGCCGCCGCCAATGTACTGGCCGGCACCAGTCTGCTGAACACCGCGACCTCCTTGAAACAGGTCAGTGCCTATGTCACCGGTGATACCGGCTTTGGCTTCGGCTCGGCCAACGGCGAGAATATCTCGTTGGTGCTCGGTACCGAGTGGCGCGAAGACAAGTTCGACTTCATTGCCGACAGCAACAGCCAGGCCGGCAACTTCGCTGGTTCAGGTGGGCCCTCTCTGCCCCTGGGCGGAGCGATCCGGGTGAAAGAGTTGTTTATGGAATCCAAGGTGCCGCTGCTGGCCGATGCCGGCATGCTCAAGAGCTTGGGTCTCGATCTCGGCTATCGCTGGTCGGATTACAACCTCGCCGGCACCACCAACACCTACAAGGTGGGCTTTGGCGCGGACTTTGACAAGTTCAAGGTACGCGGTGGCTACAACCGCGCTATCCGCGCGCCGAACGTCGGCAATCTATTCTCCACCCAGCAGATCGCATTATTCAGCGGTACCGATCCCTGCGCTGGCGCGACGCCCGAGTTCACCCAGGCCCAGTGTGCCAATACTGGTGTCAGTGCCGACCGTTACGGCTCGATCGCCAACAACCCGGCTGGTCAGTACAACCAGTTTGTCGGTGGCAACCTTGAGCTCTCGCCGGAGAAGGCCGATACTTGGACGGTCGGCTTTGTGGTCACACCGATCGAAGATCTGTACATCAACGTCGATTTCTACAACATCGAGATCAAGGACACGATCACCTCCATCGGTGCACAAACGATCCTGAATTTCTGCGGCACCACCGGCGACCCAACCTTGTGCGCCTTGGTCCAGCGCAACCCAGCGACCGGCGACTTGTGGCGTGGCAATTCGGCCACTTCGGGCCGGGTCGTCAACCTGACCAACAACTTTGGCGTAGCCACCGCGCAGGGCATCGATCTCGGCACCAATTGGGGCACCGATTTGCTCGGTGGCCGCTTTGATGTGTCGGTCAATGGCACCTACGTGCTGAAAGACAAGTTGGCGCCGTTGGCGGGCGTCAATCCTGACGCCACTTTCGATTGCGCGGGTCGCATCAACATCTCCTGCCAAACCCCCGAATGGCGCCATATCGTGGGTCTGCATTTTGCCCGCGACTGGTACGGCGTGAACTTGCGTTGGCGCTATTTTGGCAAGCTGGATTACGAAGACAACAAGGGCGTTCCGCTTACTGTGGATACTTTGCTGCGTGACGATGGCAAGCTGAACGCTTATAACTACCTCGATCTTTCGCTGTCGGCGCAGATTGGTAGCTTCGGCGAATTGACGGCCGGCGTAAACAACCTCACCGACAAAGAACCACCGTTGACCGGCAACACCGTGTCGTTGAACGGTAATTCGCCTGGTGGTTACGACCAGGCTGGCCGGTTCTTCTTCACCAACTTCACTGTCACCTTCTGATCGTAAGCTTCAAGCAGTACCTTTTGAGCGGCGGGCCAAAAGCCCGCCGCTTTTTTGTGCCCGCTGGCCGTAGGTCGGATCAAGCCGCGCAAAACGGTTGGGTCAGGGCCCGCTGTGGGATCGCGGCGGATCCGACGCTGGTTGCCGCCCGACCGTGTGGCGTCGGATCCGCCGTCCGGCACCATGGCGACAACAGTTTTGCCGCATCGGCTTGATCCGACCTACGACCGGATCCGATCTACCTCATTCAGCTTGTGCCTTCAGAATGCCTGCTGCCACCAGCCGAGCCCGGAGCGGCGCGAGACCAGCCGCGTATTGCCGCCACTTGTGCACCGAACCGGTATGGATCGGTTCCCGTACTTGCGCGGCGCTGGCGGTCGTCGACGGCGCTGCATTGTCCGCTGGGTTCAGCACTGCCGCCTGCCAATCCAGACCACACCAGTCCAGGATACGTCGTGCCTGGACTTCGGTGTCAGCGACCAGGTCTTCGTAGTGCACATCCAGAATCGCGCCCGGCATGACCGCGTGCCAATGCTGCATCAGTTGGTGGTAGCTGCGGTAGTACGCCGCCAGTTCGCTCAGATCGTAGGAATACAGGTACGCTTGGCCGAACAGGGTCTTGTAAATGGCGTAGGCGCAATCCATCGGATCGCGGACCAAGTGGAGGATCCGTGCCTTGGGCAAGGCTTTCTTGATCAGGCCGCAGTAAATGAAGTTGATCGGCATCTTGTCGATGAACATCCGGCAGGGCGGCGCGGCCTGCCGCGCGCCAACCAGGTAGTCGTGGCCAAGCGCGGCAAAATCGATGTCCAGGGAAGCTTCAACCAGTGATTTTTCGGTTGCGGCCAGTTGGCATTTGCGCGCAGCGGACGCCAAAGCCTGACCAAAATCGAGCAGTTCGCCAGCCGATTTCACTTCGCTGTGGCGGCTCAGCATGCGCTCCACCAGCGTGGTGCCGGTGCGCGGCATGCCGACAATGAAAATCGCGCCGGCTTCATCGTCGCCGACCGCGGCGGTTTGCATTACCGCTGCGCTATAGGTGGTTCGCACCGCATCGATGGCCGCACACTCGGCGGCAACGTCATAGTTGAACGATTGCCGCTTCAGTACGGCGCCTTCGGTCAGTGCCGAAAACGCCGCGTCGGCCTGACCCAAATCCTCCAGCTCCTTGGCGAGCGCGTACAGGCAACCGGCGCGGGCGGTAGCGTTGGGAAAACCGGAGGCCAACCGTGCTCGCAGGTCATCGACATGATTGCTGGCTTCGGTTTGTCGCCCCAAAGTTGAACGCAGATAAAGCGCGTGGCCCACCTTCGGCGCAAGCGTCAGCAGCGTTTCCAAAGTGGCGGCTGCAGCAGCGCTGTCACCGCTATGAAACTGGGCCACCGCCAAGTCATAGAGCAGGGCCGGATGGTTGCCGATGCTGGCGCGCGCCTTTGCATAGATGGGTCGCGCCTGGGTCGGGTCATCGCACTTGCTGTAGATCTTGCCTATTTCCCAGAGCGAATGGCCATCGTCGCCGGCAAGCTGGATCGCTGCCGCGGCGGTTTCGCGCGCTTCGGTACGGCGGCGCAACATGATCAGGTTTTCCGCTTTCTTGACGAATAACGCTAGCTGATCTGGCGCGGCCGCCAGCGCAGCACTAATGAATGCCAGTGCCGATTCCGGGTCTTCGGCCGCGAGTCTGGCTTCGCTGGCGAGAAACAGTACCTCGGCATGACCAGGGTGACTGGCCAATAGGCGATCACTCAACTGCGTGGCGTCGGCCACCCGGTCTTGCCGGAGCAAATCAAAACCGGCGCTGAGCTGTTGGCGCAACGCCAAGTTCCGATCCACTTCGTTGCTTTGCGTCTCTGCCATGCCGCTGCTCCTGCCGTTGGGTTAGCCGACCAGCATAGCCGATGCAACCGCATCGCCCAGCGCCGGTGATTTAATGGACTTGGTTGGGTTTTTGGTCCGGCCGCATTTGTGACGTCACCGGCGGCGATGATCGGATCGTGCAACGCACCCCTTTACAGGGCTTCGTCGGCATGCTGATTTCAGTGCTTCGGCGCCATATCGAAGGCGATCGTCAGGCGTGCTTGCGTGTCTTCAAAGGGCACCGTGCCGTGCCAAAAATACGAAGGAAACAAGGCCAAACTGCCGGCTTTGGGTCGAACCACGCGCCGTGGCGGCAGATTCAAGCCCAGTTCCTGCGGTGGCTGGCCGAACTGGAGGCATCCAGCTTGCTCATGCAAGCAGTTTGGTCGGGTGACCGCCGTCGGCAGGTCAACGTAGAAGGCCGAACTCAACCAGCCTTCGGGATGGATATGGTTGACGTGATTTCCCGCCGACCACAAGCGTACCGACCACGATCCGATCACGCGCACCGTCCTGGCGGTTCGCCGCAAAAACGGATGCTGAGGGTCGTTTGGCAAGGTTTTCAGCCAGTCCTCGATCCCGCGACGCAACGCGACTTGGGTCGCGGCGATCAGCGGATCGTTGCGCCCGAACAAACGCCCCGGGGTCTGCGATCCGCCGCGGACGCTCTGCTGCACCGGCGCCCGGGTCGCTTGGTGCATGGGTTCCAGCGTGGCTTTCAAGGCCACCAAAAAAGCTGCCATTGAGGCAAAGCCTGGGGGCGGCTCGATGGCTACCTCACCGACCCATTGCTGGTAGTCGCAGAGCCAGTGCTCGCGGGCATCATCAAGCAGCCGCCAAGCGGTGCCGAGGTACGCCCACGCCTCCTGGTTGGCGGGATCCAGGCGGGTCGCCGCTTCGGCCTGTTGGGCGGCGGCCGCCCATTCGCCCGTGCGCAGCAAAAACCGGGTGTAAGCGTTCAAAAACACGACATCGGTGGACCCAAGCAATCCTTGCAGGTGCCGGAATACTTGGCCGGCACGGGCGTTGTCAGCGAGCAGATCCAGGGCCTCGGCCTCCATCAAAGTAAGCTGCGGGTCATCGCCATCGGCCCGCAACACGCGAACTTCCCGCAACACTTCTTCGCCACAGCGAGCCGCCAATAGGAACTGCGCAAAGGCCCGGCGCAAGGGGCGATGTTGCGGCTGCTGTTCGACGGCGTCTCGAAACTCGCTGAGCGCGGTATTTTGCTTGGCAGTGGCCCCGTATTCCCAACGCAAATGCGCCAGCGTGAGGTGACCGGGGACGAAAGCTGGCTGCGTTTCGGTCAGTTCCTGTGCGCGTTGCAACGCCAACGCCAGCTCGCCGCTGTCGAGCAAAGCGCCGGTCCATGCGTCGCTTAGTTCGGCGCTGGCGTAACCCAGTCGATCGGCTTGCTCGAAACAACGCAGGGCCTCGTCGGCACGACCGAGCAGGCGCCGTACCACGCCAAGATTGACCCAGGCGGTGGCATAGTCGGGGGCAATCGCGACCGCGGTTTGAAAAGCTTCTGCGGCCGCTTCCAGGTCACTTGTCTCGCGGCGCGCGTTGCCGAGTACGTGCCAGGCCAAAGCCGAGTCCGGCGTCAATTCCACCGCCCGCCCCAGCGCCGTCAGCGCGCGTTGGCTGCGCCCGGCCTGCAGCGCGGTCAAACCAAGTTCGAGCCATGCCTTGGCCAGCTCAGGTGCCGACCCAACCGCGTCTTGAAAGCCGGCCAGTGCCTCATCCAACCGCCCCAGCTTGCGCAGCAGGGTCGCGTAATTGAGCAGAATCAGCGGATGTCTCGGCGCCAGCGCCAGAGCACACCGAAATGCCGCCTCGGCGTTGTCGACCGCACCGGTTTCGGCCAGGCACATTGCCAGCAGTTGTTGGGCATCCGGAGCCGCCGGGGCCAGAGCGGCCAATTGCGCCGCGCTGGTCAGGGCGGCCGCCGCCTGACCCGCCTGCAGCAATTGAAAGGTGGTCGCGAGCTGGCGCGCTTGGCTCGCCGTTAGTGCCTGGATTGCGCCCACCATTGCCATCGCCTCACTGGAGGCGGCGTGCCCGCAAGGGAACTCGCGCCGGTGTGATCAACATGAAACTACCCAGCGCTGCGGTGCGGATTTGCACGGCATCACCCACGCGTAATTGACCCTTGGAGGTCACTTCGGTCAATAACCAGATTTGACCATTGTCCAACGTCAGCACGCGCTCACCGGTACGCCGACGGCTGAGGCTGACAAGCTTCGCCTCGATTCGGTCCAGCGCGACATCACGTTCGGGATCTTGTTCGCGCAATTGTGCTTGGTTCAACCCAAACTCCTGTCGCGCGTCGGCGGTTTTTTCTTCAGCCACCCCGGCGCTTGACGGACTCGTGCTTGGCGGTGGGAAAGCTCGGTCATAGCATGCCAGGCGCTTACTGGCATTGCCAACGGTCGCGCAAGGATGCGCGCCGGCCGCGGAGTCGGCGGCCGCGGCGCTGCCGAGGGTCATCGTGGAAGCGATCAAAGCCAGCGCAGACAACCAGGAAATGGACACGGTTTGGTTCCTTGAAAGTGGGCCAGCAGAGGCGTCGCTGCGGTTGCGAATTGGTTCGCCTGGCGACGTCGGCGCGATTGCTATAATCTTCGCCGTTTCGCTGAGAGTACACAAGCTTTGAGTCTGCAGCAGTGGGAAACTTATTACCGCGGCGGGATGATCGCTACCTGCCCGACCGGGCCCGATGGCGGCTATGACCTTGAGTTGCGCACGGCTTGGGTAGAGTTTTTTTCGACTTTGCCCGATCAAGCATGCCTGTTGGATGTGGGAACCGGTAATGGGGTGATCGCACTGATCGCCGTCGAAACTGCCTCCGCGCTCGGCCGACATTGGGAAATTCACGCCACCGATCTGGCGCAAATCGATCCGCTCCGCGACGTCGCCGACGGCAAACGTCGCCTGGCTGGCATTCAATTTCAGGGTGGTGTGGCCACCGAAAAACTGCCGTTCGAACGCGGGCAGTTTGACGCGGTCAGTGGACACTACGCACTCGAATACACCGATACCGCGATGGCACTGACGGAGATTCATCGCGTGCTCAAGGCTGGCGGTGAGGCGCAATTTATCCTGCACAACGCCGATTCGGTGCTGGTGCAGAATGCTCGCAGCTCACTGCGCGAGGCGGATCTGGTACTGGTGCAGACCAAGATATTTCGACGCTTGCATCGGCTGGTCACTTCGGCGCAGGTCACGCCGGGAACGACACAGCGCGCCACCGACGAATTGCGTTCCGCCATTCGTACATTGAAGCAGCAACTGCAGCCGTCACAACAAATCGGTGCTGGGCGAGTGCTGCGGGTGGCGCTAGACGCCGTGCAAAAATTGCTGGTCGCGCGCACGCAGTCGCCGCCCGAAGTGGTCGGGCTGGAGGTGGATCGAGCCGAAGCCGAGATGCGCGCTTCGGTGCGACGCTTGAACGACCTGCTTGGCCACGCCCGGAGCGCCGAGCAGATGCAACAGATTCAGCGTCAAGCCGGCGACGCCGGATTCAATTTGATTGAATGCATGCCGCAATATCATGCCCGCAGCAATCTGGTGGGTTGGCAGTTGTTGCTCCACCGTGACTGATCCAGTAACCCGAGGCAGCATGATCGAATCGGCGGAATCTTTGGTGCGACAGGCGGAAGCGTTGCACCGCCAAGGGCGTCGTCCAGAGGCCATCGACGGTCTGCGTGGCGTGCTCGGCAAGCGTCCTCAGTTGACCGAGGTCTGGTACGAATTGGGCTACCTGCTGAAGACCAATGGCAACTACGCCGAGGCACTATTGGCGTATGCCGAGGCGCTTGCCCGCGGCGTTGACCGAGCGCCGGAGGTTCATCTTAATCGGGCCGTCATCTATTCGGATCATTTGCGCCAGGAAGACCTTGCCGAGCTCGAATTGAACGCTGCATTGCAACTCGATCCTGGCTACGTGCCAGCGCTGCTGAACTTGGGAAACCTCCACGAGGAACGCGGCGACCGGGTTGCCGCCCTCGCCTGCTATGACCAGATCCGCGCTGGCGCCGGTGGCGAGCGCGGGCTTTATCAGGATCTGCGCTTCGAGGCTCTGGCGCGTAGCGCACAACTGCGACCACCGACGAGCCTGGCCGACCCGTTGCTGGATCAGTTACTGCAGGCGTCGGCGAACTGTGCCGGTGAGGGGCAGATTGTGCGCGCCAACTTGCTGTTCGCCTTGGGGGCCGCTTACGACCGCTTGCAAGCGTTCGATTTAGCCTTCGACGCTTACGCCAAAGCCAACCGTTGTTTGCTGCGTCGGAACGGCAGAACCTATGATCGCAGTCACTCGGCGCAACTGATCGACGCGTTGATCGACACCTTCGCAGTGGCAGCGCCGATTGCCAGAGGTGTAGCGGCAGCGACCGGCGCGTCCCCGGTATTTATCTGCGGCATGTTTCGGTCTGGATCGACCTTGATCGAGCAAGTGCTGGCGGCGCATCCACGGGTGACGCCAGGGGGCGAGCTGGATTTTCTGCTGCGCCTCGCGGCCAGCCGTTTGGCGCCGTTTCCGCAGTCGATGGCCCAGTGGGATGGCGACCGCGATGCCGCGTTTGCCGAGGAATACCGCCAGCATTTGGCGCGGTTGTTTCCTGGTGCTGGCGCCGGGGCGATCATCACCGACAAACGTCCTGATAACTTCCTGCTGATCGGGCTGATCAAACGGCTGTTCCCAAGTGCCAAGATCATTCACACCACGCGCGACCCGCTCGACAACGGTCTGTCGATTTTTATGCAACACCTCAACCACAAGGTTGCTGGTTATTCGAGCGATCTCGGTGACATTGGCCACTACTACGGGCAATATCGTCGGCTGATGGGACATTGGCGAGCACTCTATCCGGAGAGCATTTTCGATTTTGATTACGACGCGTTCGTTCGTGAACCAACAACGGCGCTGCAGCAACTGTTCGATTTTCTTGAGCTGGAATGGGACGAACGTTGCCTCGAGTTTCATCAATTGCGAAACGCCGTCAAGACCGGCAGTTATTGGCAGGTTCGGCAACCGCTACACGATCGATCTTCCGGCCGTTGGCGGCATTACGCGGCGCAGCTTGAACCGCTACGCTTGGCGCTGCGTTCGGCTAGTGTCGCAATCGGCCAGCGCTAAACCAGCACCCTCCTTTCAACCGGTGATCCGATCATGCCCAGCCACCTTCAGGTTGCCCCCGAACAACTCCCCGGGTTTCTGCGCGGACTGCCCAAGGCGGAGCTGCATATCCACATCGAAGGCTCGTTGGAGCCCGAGCTGATCTTTGCCCTTGCCGCGCGCAATCGCGTGTCCCTGCCCTACGCCAGCGTCGACGAGCTGCGCGCAGCGTATGCGTTCTCCGATCTGCAAAGTTTTCTGGATATCTATTACGCGGGCGCCAGCGTGCTGTTGACCGAGCAGGATTTTTTTGAGCTGGGTTGGGCGTATTTGCTGCGTGCCAAGGCCGATAACATCCTTCACACGGAGCTGTTTTTTGATCCGCAAACGCATACCGCGCGCGGCGTGCCGATCGCCTACGTGATCGATGGTCTGCGCCGCGCCGGTGATCTGGCCGAAGCCGAATTGGGTATCAAGGTCGAGCTGATCCTGTGTTTTCTGCGCCATCTGGATGAGGCCGATGCCTTCAAAACGCTGGAAGCGGCGACCCGGCACATCGGGAAATTTGTCGGCGTCGGTCTGGATTCCGCCGAGCGTGGCAATCCGCCGGAGAAGTTCGAGCGCGTCTTCAAAGTGGCGCGGATGATGGATTTGCGGCTGGTCGCCCATGCCGGCGAGGAAGGTCCGCCGGCCTATATCTGGAGTGCGCTCGATGTGCTCGGCGTCGAGCGCATCGATCATGGCGTGCGGGCGTTGGAAGATCCGGCGCTGGTCCAGCGTCTGCTCAAAGATCAGATCCCGCTCACGGTGTGCCCGTTGTCCAACATCAAGTTGCGGGTTTTCGATACGCTGGCCAAGCACAACCTGCGCGCGCTGCTCGAAGCCGGCCTGGTGGTGACGATCAATTCGGATGACCCGGCCTACTTTGGCGGCTATCTCAATCAGAACTATGTCGACACCTTTGCCGCGCTCGGCCTGGAAGCGCGGCACGCCGTCACCCTGGCCGACCATAGTTTTCGCGCGAGCTTTGCCAGCGCTGCGCAAAAAAGCGCGTATACCGAGCGCTTGCAAGCTTATTGCGCAGGCTGGATGAAATAAGCCGGTGCGGCAGCCGCGGTTGGCGACGCCGGCGCGGTTGCGCGGGCTCGCCAGCGGACCAAGGCGACTCGCGGTTGGTCTGCGGCGGCGCCGGCTGGGTGCATGGCAAATGGGCGTAGCGGCTGTGGCTGGTACACTGCGCGACTTAACGCCCAGTCGGCGCTCCTCTTGATCATGAATACCTATGGCTAGCCTTTGGGAGCGCTGTCTCGCTCGCCTGGAAACCGAATACAGCGACCAGGACATCCTGACTTGGTTGCGACCGTTGCAGGTGCATGAGAGTGCCGGCATGTTGCGCTTGCTGGCGCCCAATGGTTTTGTTCTGGACATGGTGCTGGAGCGCTTTCAGGCGCGCATTGAGGTGATTGCGGCCCACCTGGCAACCACGCCCACCGAGATTCGCTTTGAAGTGGGTGCCTTGGCGCGCACCCCGGTAGTGGCTGCGGCTACCGGCCAGCCGACGCCGGTAGCGATGGTGGTGGCGCCACTGTCTGCGGTCGAGTTCGAATCGAATCTGGATCCGCATTACACGTTCGATAACTTCGTTGAGGGCAAGTCCAATCAGCTTGGACGCTCGGCGGCCTATCAGGTGGCCATGAATCCGGGCTGCCGCGAGTCCAATCCCCTGCTGCTGTACGGCGGCACCGGCTTGGGCAAGACCCACTTGATGTACGCCGCTGGCAATTTGATGCGGGCGAATAATCCGGGGTTCCGGGTGCTTTATCAGCGCTCAGAGCAGTTCTTCAGCGCCATGATCCGGGCGCTGAACGCCAAAAACATGGACGATTTCAAGAACCGTTACCGCTCGGTGGATGCCCTGTTGATCGATGACATTCAGTTTTTTGCGGGCAAAGATCGAACCCAGGAAGAGTTTTTTCATACCTTCAACGCGCTGTTCGAAACCAATCAGCAGATTATTCTGACCTGCGACCGCTATCCCAAAGAGGTCGAGAACCTGGAACCACGGATCACTTCTCGGCTGGGCTGGGGTCTGCCGGTGGCGATCGATCCGCCCGATTTCGAAACCCGCGCTGCGATCCTGATGCGCAAAGCCGAGACCAAGGGTTTGCTGTTGCCAGAGGCGGTGGCGTTTATGCTGGCCAAGCGGATGCGCTCGCACGTACGCGATCTGGAGGGCGCGCTGAACACGCTCGCTGCCCGTGCGCACTTCACCGGCCGGGCGATCACCATCGAGTTTGCGCAGGAGGCGCTGCGCGACCTGCTGACGCTGCAGGAGCGCATTCTCAGCATTCCCAACATCCAGAAGCTGGTGGCCGATTACTACCAATTGCGGGTGGCCGACTTGCTGCACAAGCGGCGCACCCGGCAGTTGGCTCGCGCCCGGCAAATGGCGATGGCGTTGTGCAAGGAGCTGACGTCGCATTCGTTGCCGGAGATCGGCGATGCCTTTGGCGGACGCGACCACACGACGGTGCTGCATGCGGTTAGATTGATCACCGAATTGCGCGGCACCGATGGTAAATTGCGCGAGGATTGGGAAAAGCTTTCGCGCTCGTTATCAGGTTAGAGAGCAAGCACTGGATAAGCTGTGGACAACCGGTGGTGGAGACTTTATGCACAAATAATGCACCGGGCTCAAGGGGCTTGCCACACAAGATGCAGTAGAGCGGAAAGGTGTGCTACACAAGGGATTGCGCTGGGTTCTTGAACTTGTCCCCAGCCTTCATCATCATCATCATCTTTATATAAGATCTAACAACAACCAGCGCAACCACCGGCGATCTTGGCAGCAGTCAGGGCCGCTTCGTTCATCCGACGAGGGTAAGTGACGATGAAATTTTCCATCCAGCGAGAAGTCCTGCTGAAGCCGCTCAATCAAGTGGTCGGCGTCGTTGAGCGTCGGCAGACGCTACCGGTATTGGCCAATGTCTTGCTGGTAGTCGAGGACGGCTCGGTCGGCTTGACCGGCAGCGATCTCGAAGTCGAGATGTTCGCGCGCTGCGCGGCCGACGGCACCGAGGCCGGCGAAATCACCCTGCCGGCGCGCAAGTTGTTCGACATCGTTCGGGCGTTGCCCGATGGCAGCCTGATTGAGGTGAGCCAAAGCGGGGAGCGGGTCACCCTGAGGGCTGGACGCAGCCGGTTTACCTTGTCGACCTTGCCGGCGTCGGAGTTCCCGACGGTCGATGACATCGAAGTGGTGGAACGGGTGACATTGGCCGAAGCGACCTTGAAAGAGTTGATCGATCGCACCGGGTTTGCGATGGCCCACCAGGACGTGCGCTATTACCTCAATGGGCTGCTGTTTGATCTGCGCGAGGGGGTTTTGCGTTGCGTGGCTACCGATGGTCACCGTCTCGCGCTTTGTGAGACACCGATCGAATTGTCGGTGAAGGCACGCAAGCAGATCATCATTCCGCGCAAGGGAGTGTTGGAGTTGCAGCGTTTGCTGGATGTCGGCGAAGGCACGGTGGAAGTGGAATTTGGCAAAGGCCACGTTCGCGTTCGCCGCAACGATTTTGTGTTTACTTCGAAATTGATCGATGGTCGGTTTCCGGATTACGAGGCGGTGATCCCGATCGGCGCCGATAAGTCGGTGGTGTTGTCGCGCGACGTATTCAAGGCGGCGTTGGCGCGTGCGTCGATTTTGTCGAACGAGAAATACCGCGGCGTCAAGCTCGAGGTCAGTCCGAATCGGTTGCAGATCGTGGCGCATAATCCGGAGCAGGAAGAGGCCACCGAGGAAGTGGAGGCCGACACCGTCATTGAGGAGCTCTCGGTCGGGTTCAACGTGAATTACTTGATGGAAGCGTTGGCCGCGTTGCGCGGCTTGCAAGTGATGCTGTTGCTGCGAGATGGCAATTCCAGTTGCCTGATTCGTGACGCCGAGAATGATCGCGCCCGGCATGTGGTGATGCCGTTGCGTTTATGAGCGGTGTTCGCACGGGTGTTGCAAAAGCCCCGGCTCGCCCGGGGTTTTTTGTTGCTGGCGGTTGGCGGAGGATACAGCGATGTGGATCGAGCAATTGCGGGTCAGCCAGCTGCGGGTGATTGAGCAGGCCGAGCTGCGGTTACGCCCTGGGCTGAATGTGTTCACCGGACCCAATGGAGCCGGCAAGACCTCGGTGTTGGAAGCCGCTCACTTGTTGAGTTTCGGTCGTAGCTTTCGTGCTGGGGGACGCGAGGTGTTGGTGCGGCGTGGCGCCGCGTCGGTCAGCGTGTTCGCTACGGTGCTGGGTCGTACGGGTGAGACCAGTCGGATTGGTTTGGAGCGGCAGTCAAATCAATGGCAGGGGCGGATCAATGGTCAGGGGGTTTCACAGTTAAGCGAGCTGTACCGGCATTGCCCGGTGCTGGCGTTTGATCCAGGGTCGCATCTGTTGATTTCGGGCGGCAGTGAATTGCGCCGGGCCGCGCTTGATTGGATCGTGTTCCACGTGGAACCAGATTTTCTGGAGCTCTGGCGGCGCTATCAACGCGCGCTCAAGCAACGCAACGCCCTACTTAAAGCCGCCGCGCCCGATGCCTGGTTTGAGCCTTGGGAAACCGAATTGGCGCTGACCGGTGACGCGATCAGTGACCTGCGCGCACGCCAAGCGGCAGCACTGGAGCCACCCTTGCAGGAAATTTGTGGGCTGCTGTTGCCGGAACTTGGGGCATGTCATTTTCAATTCGAAGAGGGCTGGCGGAACGATTCGTCAGGCTTGGGCGCTGCTGACCATCGCGCAAAACTTGCTGACACTCGCGCCGGAGATCGCGAGCGCGGCTTCACTCGTTACGGGCCTCACCGCTGCGATTGGTCGCTTACCTACGCCACCGTGCCGGTTCGCGAACACTTGTCTCGGGGCCAGGAAAAATTGACCGCGCTGGCGATGATTTTTGCGCAGTTGTTGAGCTTCCATCACCGACGCGGAGAGTGGCCGATCTTGCTGCTGGACGACTTATGCAGTGAACTCGACCCGCAACACTTGGGCTCTGCACTCCGCTGGTTAGCCGGTACCGGCGCACAATTGCTGATCAGTTCGGTGGCTTGGCCAGATACCCCAGGAACCCTTAGCGCCAACCTGTTCCACGTGGAACAGGGGAGCATCCGACAGCAAGACTGATATACTGCGCGGCCCCGACTGCACGCCTGGTCGACCCCCACCGCGCCGCCTTCGCGCTGACCCTGAAGTCCAGCGCTCAGCACCACCCAATTTCCACCGAACCTTTGGGTTCGGCCACGATGGAAGCCCGAATGACCGATACCTACAACTCAGACAGCATCAAAGTACTGAAGGGCCTGGACGCGGTACGTAAACGCCCCGGCATGTACATTGGCGATACCGACGACGGCACCGGCCTCCACCACATGGTTTTTGAAGTGGTCGATAATTCCATCGACGAGGCGCTTGCCGGCCATTGCGACAACGTGCGCGTCACCATCCACACCGATGGCTCGGTCTCGGTAATCGACAATGGTCGTGGCATCCCGGTGGGCATGCACGAAGAAGGCCGCTCATCGGCCGAAGTGGTCATGACCGTCCTCCACGCCGGCGGCAAATTCGACGACAACAGCTACAAAGTTTCCGGTGGTTTGCATGGCGTCGGCGTCTCCGTGGTCAATGCGCTTTCGGAATCGCTCTGGCTCGACATCTGGCGTGAAGGCTTCCATCACCGTCAGGAATACCAACTTGGCGAACCGGTCTATCCGCTGCAACGGCTGGAAGCCAGCAACAAATTGGGTACGCAGGTGCGGTTTTTGCCGAGCAAGGAAATCTTCACCGACGTCGAGTTTCATTACGAGATTCTGAGTGCGCGATTGCGCGAATTGGCCTTTCTGAACTCCGGCGTCTTGATCGAACTCAAGGACGAACGCGTCGAAGGCAAAACCGATACCTTCAAGTACGAAGGCGGCATCCGCAGCTTCGTCGAACATCTGTCGCAGTTGCGTACTCCACTGCATCCCCAGGTGGTCAGCTTTATCGGCACCACCGCCGAGGGCATCGCGGTCGATGTCGCCTTGCAGTGGACCGACGCCTACGAAGAGCGCATGTACTGCTTTACCAACAACATTCCGCAAAAAGATGGCGGCACCCACCTCGCCGGTTTTCGCGCTGCCCTCACCCGCACCCTGGGCAACTATATCGAGGCGTCCAACCTGCAAAAACAGGCCAAGGTCAGCCTCAGTGGTGACGACATGCGCGAGGGCATGATCGCGGTGCTCTCGGTCAAGGTGCCCGACCCCAAGTTCAGCTCGCAAACCAAAGACAAATTGGTTTCTTCCGAAGTGAAAAGCGCGGTCGAATCGGTGATGGGTGACAAGCTCCGCGATTTTCTGCAAGAAAACCCGAACGTCGCCCGCGCCATTTGCGGCAAAGTGGTGGATGCCGCCCGCGCTCGCGAAGCCGCCCGCAAGGCCCGCGAACTCACCCGCCGCAAAGGCGCGCTGGACATCGCTGGGCTGCCCGGCAAGTTGGCCGATTGCCAGGAAAAAGACCCCGCGCTCTCCGAGTTATTCCTGGTCGAGGGTGACTCCGCCGGTGGCTCCGCCAAACAGGGCCGTAACCGCAAGACGCAGGCAATTCTGCCGCTAAAGGGCAAGATTCTGAATGTCGAGCGCGCCCGCTTCGACAAAATGCTGGGCTCCGCCGAAGTCGGCACCCTGATCACCGCCCTGGGCTGCGGCATTGGCAAAGATGAGTTTGATATCAACAAGTTGCGTTACCACCGCATCATCATCATGACCGACGCCGACGTTGACGGCGCCCACATCCGCACGTTGCTGCTCACGTTCTTTTATCGACAGATGCCGTTGTTGATCGAACGCGGCTACATCTACATCGGCTTGCCGCCGCTGTACAAAATCAAGCAGGGCAAGCAGGAAATGTACATGAAGGATGATGAGGCGCTGGCCACTTACCTGATCAACAACGCGGTGGACGATGCCGCCCTGATCCCGGCGACTGAAGTACCTGCGATCACCGGTGCCGCGCTCGAAAAGCTGCTCACGCTGTACCAGCGTGCCAAAGACCAAGTGCACAAATTGAGCGCGCACGCCGATGCGCTGGTGCTCCACGCGTTGATCGAAGCGGCGCCAGTCACCGATGCCTTGCTGCAGGACTTGGCAGCGTTCCAGGCCTGGGCCGATGCGTTGTCGGAACGCATCAACGGGCGCGGACTGGGCCGGGCAAAATACGTGCTGACCGCGATCGTCGGCGACGCTGCACCGAGCGCCTTGCGGATTCGCCGTCAATTGCATGGGCTGAGCACTGAAAGCCTGCTGCCGCAGGCCTTTTTTACCAGCAGCGAATACGCACCAATTCAGAAAATAGCACTATTAATCAATGGCTTGATTGGCGTTGGCGGGCAAGTTATGCGCGCTGGTAAAAGCGCCCCGGTGGCCAACTTTGCCGCCGCCCAGGACTGGCTGATGGAAGAAGCCAAGAAGGGCCGCACCGTGCAACGGTTCAAAGGCTTGGGCGAAATGAACCCGGAACAATTATGGGAAACCACCGTCAACCCGGAAACCCGCCGCATGTTGCAAGTGCGTGTTGAAGATGCGGTGGCCGCCGACCAGATCTTCTCCACTTTGATGGGCGATGTCGTCGAGCCGCGTCGGCAATTTATCGAGGTCAACGCCCTCAAGGTCAGCAACCTCGACGTCTGACTTAAGTTCGCTTGTCCGCCGCCGTCGCTGACATGACGCACCCAACTCAGCTTACCCAGGGCGGAGGCCCGATGCCTACCAGCGAGCACTACCCACGCGATCTGCGGGGCTATGGCGCCCACCCGCCGTTCGCCAATTGGCCAGGCGCGGCGCGGATCGCCGTGCAATTTGTGCTCAATCTGGAAGAAGGCAGCGAAAATTGTGTGCTGCATGGCGACGCCGGCAGCGAGCAATTTCTCTCCGAAATCATCGGCGCTGCCAGTTATCCAGATCGTCACTTGAGTATGGAGTCGATCTACGAATACGGCTCGCGGGTCGGCGCCTGGCGCATTCTTCGCGAGTTCGAGCGCCGCGGCCTGCCACTGACGGTGTTTGCGGTAGCCATGGCGATGCAACGCAACCCGGAGCTGACGGCGGCTTGTT